>DATKYL010000197.1:0-9149 GCA_035528515.1 Acidobacteriota bacterium
GCCCTGACGCCCTCGTCAGGGCTCGCGTTGGTCACCTTGCCACCTATTGAGTGTAACAGCGATGGCATCGATTTTCAACGGCACATCACGCCTCCCCGAACGAGCACGGACGCTTTACCACGGCCACTCACAGGGCAGAAGGTACAAAGACCTCAGATCGAGGGCACGTTCATCTGCAGCGGGTCGTCGATCGCGATTGCTTCCTTGATGATGTACGACTCGGCGTAGCGCGTGCGGATCTGCCGGCCCATGTGCTTCGCCTCGGTGGTCATCAGTTCGAAGATGTCGATCCCGGGCGCGTAGATCTGCCGCGCTCCCTCGGGGGTGTCGAACTGCGAACGATAGGCCCGTACCGATTCGATCTTGCGGTCGAACTGATCGGTGATATCGACGATGAACGACATCGGCGGCGGCCGGAAGAAACCGGAGTAAAGAATCTTGTGGGGGCGGTGGGGCTCGCCTTGCACGTCGAGCTTCTCCAGGCCGGCGAGGAAACAGGCCTCATACGCGATCTCACCGGCGACGCGGTGGTCGGGATGCCGCTGCACCCAGTGCGGCAGAATCACCAGCCGCGGGCGCAAGCGCCTGAGCACGTCCACCACCCGCAGGCGTGCCGGCAGCGTGTTTTCAAGGTGGGCGTCGGGCATTTCGAGATTCTCGCGGTGCGCCAGCCCCATGATCTTCGCGGCGGCGGCGGCCTCCGCTTCGCGGTCGGCGGCGGTGCCACGGGTGCCCATCTCGCCAGCGGTGAAGTCGATGATCGCCGTGCGATATCCCATGTCGGCGAACTTGGTCATCAGGCCGCCGGAAGTGATTTCGACGTCGTCACGATGCGCCGCGAGGGCCAGTACATCGACGCGCTGTTCTGCTGTCATTTGGTTAGTCCTCTCCTGAATGCGCCCGGTCCGTTCACTGGGTGGCTCCGATCAACGTGTCTGCTAGAGGAGGTTTGTTACGCCCCTCCGGGGCTTCGTGCCTCTTGGCACGTCCAAACCCACGGCTCACGCCGTGGGCTAAACTCTTCTTGGATCTCATGTCCGCTTTCTAGTGTCCGGACCCAGCAGACGGTTATACACGTCCTCATACAGGGGCACGACCTCATCGGCGGTGAAATGGTCGCGGACACGGGCCAGCCCCGCTTCCCGCAGGCGTCCGGCCAGCACCGGGTCACTCAGGATCCGGTGCAACCGTTCCCCGCCCTCTTCGTACTCATCGGGGCCGACCAGGAATCCGGTGACACCGTCCTCGATCAACTCCGAGACACCACCGACGCGTGACGCCACCACCGGCACACCGCAGGCCATCGCCTCGAGCGCCGCCAAACCGAACGCCTCATAGTGCGACGGCAGACAGAAGACATCGGCACACGAGAGGATGTCGGGCACGTCTTCCCGATTGCCGAGGAACTTCACGTCGGCGGCGACGCCCAGCGCCCGTGCCAGAGCAAATGCTTCGGCGGTCTGGGGGCCGTCGCCGATCATCACGAGCTTCGCGGCCATTCGCCGGCGCAACTGCGCGAACATCTGCACAACCCCGGCAATGTTCTTCACCGGCCGGAAATTCGACAGGTGAGCGACGATCTTCTCCCCCGGCGCGGCGAGCCGTCCCCGGCATTCGTTTTCGCCCCGCGGATGAAAGCGTCGCGTGTCGACAAAGTTGCGGATCACCTCGATCGGCCGCTGGGTGCCGAAGACGCTGATCGTCTTGTTTTTCAAGTAGTCCGAAACCGCGGTCACGCCGTCGACAGCGTCGATCGCGTAACGCGTAATCTCATAGAATGAACGATCGGAGCCAACCAGCGTGATGTCGGTCCCGTGCAGCGTACAGAGCACTTTCGGCCCCGTTGGGCCGAGCGCCAGCCGCGCCAGATGTCCCGCGACCGCGTGCGGGATCGCATAATGGACATGCAGAATGTCGAGTCCGACCTGCTGCGACACCTCGATCATCTTCGAGGCCAACGAGAGCGTATAGGGCGGATACTTGAAGAGCGGGTAGGTCGGCGTTTCGACCTCGTGGAAGTAGAGATCGACGTTGAACTGCTCGAGCCGATACGGGAGCGCGCTTGAGATGAAGTGAACCTCGTGCCCCCGCATCGCCAAGCAGGCGCCCAGTTCGGTGGCGAGAATCCCCGACCCGCCCGGCACCGGATAACAGGTGATCGCGATCTTCAGAGGTCGGGATGTCTGTTGATCGGCGCTCACAGCTCAATGACCTGATGATCGGGGGTGTCGATCCGCAGTTGTTGCCGGACCCGTTCGAGAAAGTCGAAACCGTACTTGTTTAGATAGTAGGTCACGTTGAACACGCGTTCCTGCGGCAGACCTTCGGGATTGAGATGCGCCGCCAGCTTGTAGAACTTGGCGCGGACCTCATCGCCCTTGCGCTTGTGCGCCTGAAATACCTTTCGCTCCAGTTGCTCCAAGGACGAGAACATACGACCGGAGGTCACGTCGAACGTCTTGTCGAGCGTCGGCTCGAACGACACGACGCGGGCTTTGAGTTCATCGAGGCCGGCGCGCCAGCCGTCCCGTTCGGCGGCGAAACGTTTCTCCAAGTCAGTCGGAAACGAGCGTTCGAAGTGATCGTTGATCAGCGCCTCGACGTCGCCGAAGAAGGCGCAAACCGTGTGACCGAGCGCCTCGACCGCACCGGCAATCTTGCGCTCGGTAATGGTAGCCGTCGACCGCGGCAGGACAACCGGCATCACCTGACGGAAACGGTCGAACAGCGCCCGCGCCTGCGCCCAGTAGGCGATCTCCGAAGGGCCGCACACTGCGGCGATCACCGGAAACAGATACGATTGGACCACCGGCCGCAGGAGGACACCGGCGGAAAACTCGGCGGGGTTGGCGCGCAGGCGTTCCTGCCACGCCGCCGCGTCGCTTGCGCTCGCCTTCCCTTCGGGATCAATCCAGAACCGGCCGTCGTCGGTATGCAGGGCATGGCGGCCGTTGCGGATGTGAAACAGATGACTGTGACCCTCGGGATGTACGACCTGACGGTGGTAGCAGGCCTCATCGAGCCGGCAATCGATATCGCTGAGTGCGGCGGCGGTCTGTGCCGCGCCCTCGATCTCCTGCGCGAACAACGGCACACAGAGTTCTTTGGCGGCGGCATCGGAGGGATCGAACATCACCAGGCCGAACGGCCCGAGCAGACGGGCCATCCACTGCCCGAACGCCTGGGCCATGGTCTGTCCCGGACGATAGGCTGCGGCCAGATCCTGATACAGGGCGTCGGTGAACTCAGTTTCGATCTGGCCTTCACGGAAGGCGGTGAGGACATCGACCACGGCACGGTCCAGATATATCTGCGACACCGGTGTCCGGTCGGGAATGCCTTCGCCCGGGAGTTCGAGCCGCCGCACGTGGTTGTCCTGATCGGGGAACGCGGCCCACCGCACCTCGTCGAAATCGTGATCGTCGGCGGCAATCCAGAAAACCGGTATGACCGGGCGCTTCAGCATCTCCCGCAGACGCGCCGCCCAGCCGATCAGCGCCAGCGACTTGTAGACGGTGTAGAGCGGACCGCCGAACAGCCCGGCCTGCTGGCCGGTGAACACCACAACCGCTTGCGGGTCGGCGAGTTCGGCGACCGCCTGGAGCGCGGCCGGAGGCGCACCGAAGGCCTGATTCTGGCGTAGAAGAAGATCGGCGGCCGACTGATGGTCGACCGCGCGTTGGCTGAGTACGCGTCGCGTGCAGGCCGCGAATGCCTCGGGAGTCGGGTGCGGCCACAATAAGAAACGCCCGGCCCGGTCGGGATCGTACAGTACGTCCAGATAGAGCCGTTTCCGCCCTGCAATCTTCGAACTATGGATGGTCTCTCTGGGCATCTCTCCTCGGGTTCAGAGCGAGGCCGGTCGGTGCTCACTGGAACCAACACCGAGGTACGGAGGAGGTTCCGTGGGAAGCGAAATAGCGGTCCCCACGTGCTGGTATCATATCCACTTCCGCCGTCGGAAGAACCAGAGCATTCCGCCGACCAGCGAGACGATCAGGGCCCAGAAGAACAGATACCCGTGGCGCCAGCGCAATTCCGGCATCCAGTCGAAGTTCATCCCGTACAGTCCGGTGAGAAACGTCAACGGCAGCAGAATCGTCGAGATGATCGTCAGGACCTTGATCGTCTCATTCGTCTTCGACTGCACGAAGGAGAAATACACCTCAAGGACCGAGTTGAGCGTGTCGCGGTGCGAATCGGCCAGTTCGTTGATCCGCTGGATGTGGTCAAAGACGTCGCGGAAGTAGAGCCGTGCCTTGGAACCAATCAACTGAAAGCGCGCGCGGGAGAAGCGATCGAGCATCTCACGCATCGGTGTGACAATCCGCTTCAAGGTGGCGAGATCGCGCTTGAGATTGAAGACCCGCCGGATCACCGAATCGTCGGGGTCCTGGAAGACCGCATCCTCGACCGCATCGACTTCATCCTCGATCCGTTCCAGCGTGCGGTCGTAGTGGTCGACCATGTAATCCAGGAGCGCGTGGAAGAAGAAATCAGCGCCGCGGGACATCATTCGTTCTTCTTTCAGGCAGCGCTTGGCCACGGCCTCAAGCGGCGGCAGCGGCTCGTCGCGCACCGTGACCACCCCGTTGCCCAAAAGGAAGATGTCGATTGCCCTGGTCGATAGGCCGCCGCCCCCCGTGGCGTAGTCCGCAATCTGAAACACGACAAAGAGATAGCTCCCGTAATCATCGACCTTGGGGGCGGGCGCCTCGGTAATCGCGTCCTCGATCGCCAGTGGGTGAAAACCGAAATCGCCGGTCAGGACGTACGATTCCTCGTCGGTCGGCGTGAGAAAATCGACCCAGAAGACGACGTCGGGACGCCGTACCAGCTCGTCGAAGGCCTCGATCCCCTCGCGTTTGACGATTCCTCGATCTGGCTGGTAGACGTACGTCGTGATCATCGCTCATGGCTCCGGCGGCCTACGGTGAGGCCGGGCAACAGGACTGTGAATTAACCTGTTTGGCGCAGCGGCATCAATGTCGAATATGCCGTGGTCTCGGCCGAGTTGGGGCCCCCTTCCCCCTTGAAAACGTGGACCGCGGCTTGACAAATCGGGATCGGACTGCATCTTGAGACTGATGTATGTCCGGCGACGCCGACTGGCTCTTGCAGCCGCCGCCCTTGCGGTCGCGGTTCTCGGAAATCCGACAGCTCCGCGTGCCGGAGGTGCGCCGATCGACGGGAGCATTCTGGATCGGCTGCGTTCCCGGCCAGCCCTTGCCGACCGGGTCCTTCTCGAACCGGGGGCGGGGCATGACCCTGTCCGCCTGACGGGTGACTGGCGAGGGCACCCGGTTTCTGCGCCGACCGGAGGTCTGCCGGACGGCAGCCGGATTATCCGCAGCCGCGCGGCTCTCTGGGGGGCGTTCAGTATCGGCGCGCTCTATATGTCATACCGGCAGTCGCAGGCGGTCTGGGGCGGGTCGAGCGGCAGGTTTCACTTCAAGGATGATCTGATCAACGACCGGATGGCGCTCACCGATGAGGTCTCGCATCTGTTCATGGCCTTTCAGTTCACCGAGTACCTGAGCGGGGCGCACCGCTGGATCGGGATGGAGCCTGACCGGGCGCGGCGCATCGGCGCCTGGGAAGCTTGGGCGCTGACGTTTCTGGTCGAATTCCCCATCGACGCGTTCAATCCGGGGCAGGGGTTCGGTGTTTCCGACATGTTGTTCAACACCGCGGGCGTGCTGGCGGCGCATCATCGCGCCGACCGCGAACCGCCGCACCGCTGGGATATCAAGGCTTCGGTGAAACGGCAGTTCTTCGAGGGCGAGTCACGGCTGATCGCCCACACCAACAAGCAGTACGACGATTACATCTACTGGCTCACGATCCGTCCGAGCATGAACCGTTTTATGCCGCTGCTGCTCGGCGTCGGGTATTCCACCAGCCACGACGACCGGCCGAATATCATCAAGGAAGTGCACTTCGGGATCGGGACGTCGTTGGAGGAAATCGGCGGGATGTTCGGCGAGCGGACGGCGCGTTACCTGCGGCCGTTGAATTTCTTCTTTGTCAACGTTGGTACGAAGATTAGCTGGCGGTGAGCGCGGCGCTGGGTGCGTCCGTTAGACGGGCGCGTGGCCCGGACGCTCGTCCGGGTTTCCTGAGACTCTCTCCCTATCTGGACCATGATAAGACCCCGCCCGTGACAAGAGCGTGATTGATCGTTTGAGATATCTCTGTGAGACCCGGACGAACGTCCGGGCCACCCGCCACCACGGTTGCGTTGCTCAGCAACACCTCAGTCCTCTGCCGAGGCCGACCCGCCGTCGCCCGCCCTACTCCGCGCAGCCGGTCGCCGGCTCGGGGCCGTTGTGCAGGATGTAATCGATCAGGACGACGACGTCGGCGACATTCGCCTCGCAGTCGCCGTTCAGATCGACGTACTCATACCCACCGATCGGAATCAGTTTCCGGTACATGACGTTGATGATATAAGCGATGTCGTTCATGGTCGCGTTCGCGTCGCCGTCGAGATCGCCCGGGATCAGGGTCGGTTGTTCGAACGAATACACGACAGCGGTCATGAATTCGCGCGCGTCGTCGAGACGAATGTAATAGAGCGGCAGGGTGAGAAACGCGAGTTTGTTGTGAGCGAAGCCGCGGCGGATACCGACGGGGAAGCCGGTGTAGAACTCGTCGTCGGTGGCGGAGTTGTAGGTGAGCGTGTAGGTCGCGGGCCAGCGCGGATCGACACCCCACAAGTAGCCCATCTTCCCTTCCCACTCGGCGGGGACCTTGGCGGTATCGAACACCACGTCAGGGTAGTTCCACACGCCCAGTCCGCCAAGGCAGTCGATCTTGGGCAGCGGCGTCACGTTGAAGACGTCATAGTAATCCAGGAGAAAATCTCCCGGTCGCTGCTGGCAGGTCACGCGGCAGGAGGCGAGTTCGCGCGTCGTCTGCCAGCCGACGATGATGAGATCGTTCTGGTGGGAGAGAAACCAGTTCAGCTTGGCCCAGTGATCGGCCCGCCAGCGTTCGATTTCGTCGTCGTCGTCAATCCACGCCAGCACCCGAAACGCCCCCAGCCGCGATTTGTCCAGCGGCGCATCGTAATCTTCGTAGCGGTAGTATTCGTGGAGGTAGTTGCTGAACACCGAGCGATAGAACGCCTTTTGCAGCGAGTCCGAGGGATTGAGCCCGTGGGACGCGGTCGCGTTCAGGATCAGGACACCCCGGTCGAACGTCGCGGCGATGGCATCGGACATTTCGGAGAGCGGACTCGCGGCGCCGCCGTGGTCGACACTCTGAACGCGGTAGTAATACCGCACGCGTTCGTCCTGGTCGGTGTCGGTGTAGGCGGTGTCGTTCCACTCCGGAACATATACGGTCAGGTCGATCGAGTCGGTCCCGCGATAGATCACGAAGCGACTGAGGTCGAGTTCCGGGGGAACGTCCCAGGAGACATAGAGTTCGTGCACACCGACGTCGGCATGTAACCCGGTCGGCGCCCGCGGTTCCTGCAGTGGCGCCAGCGACGTCAGCGAAAGGACCGACGACTCATGGCCGGTGTTCGTGACGGCGCCGACGGCGAAGACATACTCCACGCCCTGCGTCAGGGGCGTCACGACCACCGTCGTATCCCCGCCCATCACGTCGACCGATTTGAACAGCGCCTCCGGATTGGTGCCCCAGTGGACGCGATACCCGGCGATATCCGGACCCGCCATCGGCGCCCAACGCACTTCGATCCCCTGGCCGTCGCCAACGTCCCAGGCCTGCAATTCCCGGACCGCCGACGGGGTCGCCGCCACGGCATACGTGGTCAGCGCCGCGATCCGGGTGGCCTCGGTCCAATAGTCCGGATCCAGCAATGACAGGCGATCGTCGATCGTGTTCTCGGCCGCCGCATTGTAGTCTCCCTCGGTGATATCGACCCAGCGGAATCCGCGCCAGGAGAAAGGCTCCCAGTTCGAACGTTTGGTCTCCAGCAGCCGACGCGGCTTGAGTCCGGTTTGCCAGAACGCCATCTGGACGGCGAGACGCGCATAGGCGATGGAATTCTCGTCGGAGCTGATGTTAATGTCGGGGTGGGCGTCACTGGTGAAACCGATGCGGTCGCAGTTGATCATCACGTCCAGGCTGCTGCCGCTCAACTGGTCCAGGTATCGCGCGAACTGACTGGCCCCTTCGAAATCCTGTTCGCCGCCGCCGAAAAAGGCGAAGATCACCGTCTTGCGCAACGGCAGATCGGCGAGCACGCGCGCCGCCTCGAGGACCGCCGCGGTCCCCGACGCGTTGCGATCAGCCCCCGGTGCGTGATAGAGCGGGTTGTTCCCGTCCTCGACGTGCGAGTCATAGTGCGCGCCCAAGAGCACGATCCGGTCCGGTTCGAGAGTACCGGGTTTCGTGCAGATCACGTTGTGCCCCCAGGGACCGTGGAAGAAACCGATCGACCAGTCGCTGACGTAAAACGTGTCGGTTCGCACGTCGGTGTAACCGTAGGATTGGAGCTTCTCAATCAGGAACTCACGCGCCGCCTTGTTGGAGTCGGTGAACGTATACCGCGTCTGGAGCCCTTCGAGGTACGATCCGATCGCGAGGACGGAGTCCTCGTACACGCGATCCGCAATCGTATCCAGGAGCGGATCGACTTCAAACTGGGCGGCAGCCACCGACACGACCGGGTCCATGTATTCGAACGGCACACGGTCGGTGACGGCGGTTCGATCGACGCGCCGATCGTCGGCCTCACCCGTGACCGCGGCGCGCAGGGGAGGCGGGATCGCGACGTCGCCGGAGATCACGTCGTAACCCAGATGCGTTCCATCGAGACGCATCAACTCAGAACCATCGAGGATGAAGTAGAACGCATTGCCGGTGCGGTGAACGGGCGCGAAACCGAGCTGCCGCGCGCACTCGAAATCCGCGCGCCGGCTCAGATCGAGACGGATGAGGTGATCGGGGCCGAACGGCACCGCATCCGTCGAGGCGAAATCCGGGCGCGCGCCCACCCCGACGGTTGACGTGCATAAAGCAAAGACGAAACACGCAACCCATCGAACGAGATGGACCCGACGGGCTGCGCCCCGCACTGCCCAGCCACCTGTAACCGATCGCCTCTCCAAGTCTGGATCCCCCTTCATCGTGCACCCTCCATAAGGTAGGGTGGTAGACATCAGGCCTTCAAC
>DATKYL010000198.1:0-6523 GCA_035528515.1 Acidobacteriota bacterium
CCGCCTGCATGCGACGCTTACTGCTCATCGCTCGAGCCGTGCTCAAACAACAACGACCCTTTGATCCCGCTTATGGGAGGACTTAAAACTTGACGGTCAAGACGGTATCTACATTCCTGACGGTGTAATCTCGTTACCGTCCGCGGGCTTCGACCAGCGCCCGGAAGTACGCCTTGATCGTCTCTTCGTACTCGGGCGGGAAACCCTCTTCCTGATAACGGGTCAGCAGGCGCTGGTACTCCTCGTCGGTGAGGCCGCCAGCGGGGTCGAGCTGGTCGGGCGAGGCGCCGCGATAATTCTGCGCGGTGCGGGCACGGCGTTGGTCTTTGTAGTCCTGGCGCTGGAGCGCGTGCTGGAAGTCGAGCATGCGCGCGTAGATGCGCTGCTGCCGGTCGCGGGTTTGCTGCGAGACGTCCGACCGCTCCATATCCTCGACAACTTTCTGCATCTCTTCAGCGAGTTTGTCGAGACGGCCGAGGTGGTTTTCATCGTCGCCGATTTCCGAGCTGAGTTCCTCGACGCCGCGTTTGACCGCTTCCTGTTCACTTTTCAAACGCGACAGCGTCTCGCGTTCGGCTTCGGACATCGACGGGCCGGTCTGGCCGGGGCCGGGCATCTGCTGATTGAGCCGTCCCTGCTGCTGCGACAGCGTCTCCATTTTCGCCATCGCACCGCCGCCGGGATTCTCGCACTGGCCGGAGTTCTGGCATTGCTTGTCGTTCTTGTCCATGCCCTCGATCAGTTGTCCGGCAACACTATTGAGCCCGGAGAGGGCGTCGTGCTGGCTGTGGCCCGCCTGCGGCCCGCGCCGATCGGAGAGACACTGCGCCGAGCTCTGCATCTTGTCCATCGCCTGCTGCAGGCTCTGCCCGGCGGAATTCGACATACAAGTCGACTTCTTCGACAACTCGCGCATCTGGTCGGCGACACGATTGGTGGCCTGACGCAACGCTTCCTGCTCGGCGGCCATTTCGCGCAGCGAGAGCGAGTTCGGATCGAGCTGTTCGCCGCGCTGCATCAAATCTTCCTGCTCGTCGGAAACGTAGAGAACATTGTCGAGCGCCTTGCGCAACGCCGCAGCGGTCTCCGCCTGGTTGTCGCGGTTCATTTCCTGCTGCAGCGCCTTCATCTTCTCCAGGAGTTCGCTCATCGCTCCCGACGATGCGCTGCCGGAGTTCTGCGCCTTTTTCTTATCGCTGCGCTTCATGTTCTCCGAGGTTTCCCGCATGTGCTGCGGTGCCTGGCAACTCTGTGCCGACTGGCAGAACTCGGAGACGAGCGGCGGCGGCGCCATACGCGCCTCCTGCAACTCCGGCTCGGATGACGCCAGTTCATCGGCGAATTTCCCGAACGATTCCTTGAGCCGGTCCTGCGGCGGCGCCAAGTCGGGCAGCTCGTCGGACGCACTCTCACCGGCCTGCTGGTTGAGCGATTCCTGCTGGCCGAGCATGTCCTCCAACCGGCGGATCATCGCATCGACTTTCTGCTCGGCCTTGAGCTTCTTGAGGTAGGCGATCGTGCGCTCGAGCCGCCGGAGCATTTCCTCCTGCGAGATATCCATTTCGGAGAGCGCCTTCTCGATATCCTGCGGATCCATCGACTCGAGCGCTTCCCGCAGCTTGCGCTGCGCTTCGCGCATCTCCTCGGTCGCCACTTCCTGGAACAGCTGCTGCGCCTCGAGCATTTTCTGGAGCATCTCGACCGACATCATCTTGCGCTGGGCCGCGTCGGCGACACGCTCCTCCATGTTCTCGGCGATATCGTCAAGTTCCTGCTCGAGATTGGAGGCGCGGGCGGAGAGTTCGCGGAGATCCTTCTGCTGTTCCCAATCGATCTCCTTATCCCCCGCGAGATCGCGACGGAGTTCTTCGATCCGGCGGGCCATCTCACGTTCACCGGCCATGATCTGGTCGAGGGTGCCGATCTCACGGTCCCATTCCTCTTCGAACTCGGCCATCATCTCATCGAGCGAGGGCAGCCGCACCATATAGGTCTTACTGCGGGCGGTCTTGGGACCGCTGACCGCGTCGTTGTCGGCGACTTCGACGTAATAGTGGATCACATCCTCGGGCATCAGTCCCCACGAGGAGAGATCCCAGAAATGAGCGCGTTCAATACGCTCGCTCTTTTCGGCACCGTCGGCGATGGGAAACGCGCGCTTGGCCCGCTCGCGGCTGCCGGAAATCCAGCGGGTATGCAGCGTGAGATCGGAGAAGCCGTAATCGTCGCGAGCGACAATCTTCAAATCGACCGACATGCGCTCATCGAGATCGCTGTTGTGTCCGGGCCAGACGATCTCCACCGACGGATCCCGGTCGCGGATCGCCGTGACGGCATACTCGATCGGGTGGGGGTTGGTGCGATCGGTCTGGTCGATCAGGTCCAGGTGGTACGAGGTGTTGCGATCGATCGTAAAGGCAATCGACGCCGAGCGGCCGCGAATTTCCAGCGGGAGATTGTGGCCGTCGGAGAAGGCCATCGCCGCGCTCTGCAGGTCGCGGTTCGACTCGATGCGCAACCGGACATCGCTTCCGACCGGCGCGGTGATCGCGCCGTCGTTGGCATCGATCACCGCCGCCTCCAGCCCGGTGTAGCGCGGCGGCAAAATCTCAAGGCGCAGTGAATTCACCCGCGGCCGGTCGACCGCCTGCACGGCATAGACCGGCGAGGTCAGTTCACCGGCAACGACGTAGTATTCGAAATCGCGTTTCACCTGCGGGAAGACATGCTTAAACGACCGGCTGCCGCGCGGGTTGTCGCCCGAGGCGGCTTGCCAGGTCACGGCGGACAACGGCCCATAGGCACGCCAGTCGCCGCCGGCGGTGCGCTGATGCACCTGAATATCGCGCGGCAGGTCGGTGCCCACGACCTTCGCCTCGACAGTGAAATCGTCGAACTTCACCGCCTCCACCGAACCGGGCGCCACACTGAGCGAATACGAAATCGGCGGCGAGTAATCGGTCAGTGGCGATGAGTAGGCCTCCCACGAGCGGCGCGCCAGCCCCGGGAACGAGGCGGAAAGCAGGACCGCAATCCCCAACCCGATCCCCGCCCAGCGCGCAGCGCGCTTGGCGCGCGCGCGGTCGAGCGTAGCGGCGAAATCCATCGCCTCACTCATGGCGACCGCCTGCCGGATGGTCAGGTCAACAAGTTCAAGGGAATACCGTTCGGGATTGAACCGCACCCGATCGGCCAATTGGAGCGACGCGATCAGACGGTTCTTCAACTCCGGGTGTTTGGCCTCGACCACCAGCGCCAACCGTTCGTTGCGCGGTGACCAGATCGTCATCTTGGCGATCGCCCACAAGAGCAGAATCGCCAGGGCGGCGCCCAGACCGACAAGCAGACCGACCCGAACCGCCGACGGCGGAATAGCAATCGCGACGCTCAAGGCGGCAAGAACAAACGTCAGGGAGAAGAGCGTGACCATCCAACCGACGTGGGTCAGCCACTCAAGCGTGAGTGCTTGGCGGCGCATGCTACGGAAACGTCGGAGAAGCTGGTTGAGGCCGGGCATCGGTGTCATCGGTATCCTCGCTGGGCCATCGGGACAAGAACCGTTGTTACTGAAGTAAACGGCCGCGCGGCCGCGCTGGTTCACATCATTCTACGTGTGAACGCCGAATTCGCTGATCGTAAATTGGGATAGAGGTCAATCACCACCAGAGTATCTTAGCGCTGCTCGGACTTGCGCGTTCCGGTCGTAGCTCCCGGTAACGGGCAGTGCACACAATCCATTGACTGTCAGTCGCTTAGCCCAAGCACCGGGTCGCCTCAGCGGGTCAGGGCGTAGACGGCGAGGTTGGTTCCCATGCGCAGGGCGGCCCGACGCTTGTCGGGCGGGTCGTTGTGGACCTGGGAATCTTCCCAGCCGTCACCGATGTCGGATTCATACAGGTAGTACACCACCACTCGGTCACCGTCGAGAATCGCATACCCCCGTGGCGGCTTGGCGTCGTGCTCGTGGATCTTCGGCGGGCCGCCGGGGAACTCGTAGGGGGTGTGGTAGATCGGGTGCGAGTAGGGCAATTCGACGAGTTCACGGTCCGGGAAGATGCGTTTCAGCTCGCGGCGGACCGATTGGTCCATGCCGTATGAGTCGTTGATGAACCAGAAGCCGCCACTGGTAAGATAGCGGCGCATGTTTTCGACTTCGTCGTCGGAGAAGCGCATGTTCCCGTGGCCGGTGGCGAACACGAAGGGGTAGTAGAAGAGCCGATCCTCGGAAGGTTTGACGCGAACCTCGTCATGGTTCACCGGGATGCCGGTATTCTGTTCGATGAAGTTGAGGATATTCGGTATCGCCGAGGAGCCCCAGTACCAGTCCCCGCCGCCGCTATAGTGGAGCCGCGCCACGGTGAAATGTGAAGGGTCGGCCGGCTGATCATCGGCGGCTCCGCCGGCACTCCGCGACTGCGCCAGAACGGTAACGAGCGGAAACAGTGACAGCCCCAAGAACCCGAGGAGGGCTCTTCTCATGAATAGCGATCTCATCAGCATGCGTTCCGTCACTCGTTACTTCTCGTCGTACACCCGGTCTTTGCCGTCGAACCCGGGTGAGAAAACGGAAATTACCACGGCGGGCACCGCGCCAAGGTTATGAAACGAGTGCGATGTCCCCTTGGGGATGTGTACAATATCGCCCGCCATGACTTTGTACTTCTGATCGCCGAGCACGAGGCGTCCGGCTCCGCGCACGACCCAGATATTCTCACTGTGGTGCGCGTGGTGGTGACCACGCACCACCCCCCGCACCTGCGTCAAGTGCATGCTGGACACCGAATCCCACGCGATTTCCTCGGAGCGGGCCTCTTGATCCGCCGCCAGCGGGTAGACCGTCAGGAGCGAATCGATATTGAAGACACCGGGAATGTCGACGACATCGGCCCCGCGGGGCGCCGTGAGCGCACCGAAGAGCAGCACACCAATGGCGCACGCGGCAGTCGCATACCAAATCGATCTTCGCATCTTCTCCCCCTTGCCCTGACCGGATTCCCCAAGGCACTGTTCTTAATACACTCGACAGGGCCTCGCGGCAACGGGCAAAATCGCGGGAGAGCATCTCTTCGGGCTCAAACCCCGGCGTCGCCACTTCAGGAGGGCCCAAACGAATCGCCCGGACGGCGGCAAACCGCTGTCCGGGCGTTCAAGCCGCAGTCGGTTATCAACTTAAGCGCGGAAACGCTTCGGCCGCCTGTTCTCCCACTCGATATAGACCGGCGACGCGACAAACCACGAAGAATAAGTCCCGACGACAATCCCCATGAGCAACACCGTCGCGAAATCGCGCAGAACGGGTCCGCCAACCAGATAGAGCACCAAGACGACAATACCGGTGGTGACCGAGGTCATGATGGTGCGAGAGAGAACTTCGTTGATCGAGCGGTTGACCGCCGGCATGAAGTCGCCCTTGCGGTGGTACTTCCGTAAGTTCTCGCGAATGCGGTCGTAGACGACGACCGTGTCGGTCAGCGAGTACCCGGCGATCGTCAGAAGGGCTGAGACCACCAGAATGGAGATCTCCATCCTCATTAGATAAGCGAACCCTAAAACGACAAGCACATCGTGAAACGTCGCCAAGGTCGCGGCAAAGCCGAAGCGGATATCGAATCGGACGGCGATATAGAGAAGGATCCCAAACAAAGAGATGACGATTGCCCTGAGAGCGTCGCGTTTCAACGACTCCCCGACGGCGGGCCCGACCTCATGCACCGAGTCCATCGTGAACGTATTATCCGGGAAGAACTGTTGGATAACCCCCAACACCGCTTCCGCCGCCTGGGCGTCGCCGGCCGTTTCCGATTTAAGGCGGACAAGGAAGAAGTTGGGTTGGCCGCGCCCGCGCAGTTCGACGATTTCGGCGTCGGGGAAACCGCCCGTTGCCAGGGCACTGCGCAGATCGGAGATCGCGACCGGATCGGCGAAGAAGCCCTCGACTTGCGTGCCGCCCAGAAACTGAATCCCCAGGTTGCCCTTCCCGCCAGCGACCATCACCGCGGCGAAGATGCCCAGCAGAACCAGGAGGGCCGACACGACAAACGCGATGCGACGTTTGCCGATGAAATCAATCTTGGTATCACCGATAATGCGGACCGGCATTTCTGTATCTCCTCTGCGCGCCGGCGACCCGACGCACCCAAACGGTCGTCAAATCGACAGGCGCGCGTATTTCCGACGCATGTCGAAAATCGCCCGCGTCACCACATACGCGGTGAACAGGCTGATCAGAACTCCCCAGAACAGCGTGACGGCAAATCCTTTGATCGGCCCGGTCCCGAACAGGAAGAGCGCCAGGGCCGTGATCAGTGTCGTCACGTGCGAGTCGATAATCGCCACCAGAGCGCGCGAGTACCCCGCGTCGATGGCATGGCGTACGGTTTTTCCCGAACGTAATTCTTCTCGTATTCGTTCAAAGATGAGCACATTGGCATCGACCGAGATACCGATCGTGAGGATGATTCCCGCGATCCCCGGCATCGTCAGGGTCGCGTGCAGGATCGCCATGACCCCGAGAAGGAAGATC
>DATKYL010000199.1:0-14492 GCA_035528515.1 Acidobacteriota bacterium
TTCTGGGCGCGGCCGCACTGGTGGGGGGGGTGTTTTGCATCTTACTCCCGCCCACGGGATGGGTTGGCCCGGCCCTGGGTCTATCGGGCGGATCGCTGATCTATGTTGGCGCCACCGACCTTTTGCCCGAGATCAATCGACGACGTACTCCGCTGGCGCCGCTGGGAGTGCTGGCGGGAGTCGTCATATTCCTCTTGATGCATTTCTGGCCGGGGCACTAAGAGGGCGTGGCAACGCCGCAAAGTGGCGATCCCCATGCTCCGAGGCACCGAAAGTCGCACGCCGCGGGAAACTCCAGCCCGGATTCAGACGTAAGATCGCGTGACACGGGTTACGCTCACATATCATGTGGGGGAGGGTCAGGTGTTGAAAACCAAGTGGTTGGTGATTCTGGTTCTCGCAGCCGTGACGGTCGCGATGTGTCCGGCTGGTGTGCAGGCCGCTTTCCTGGGGCAGTTGACGACCGCCCGGGTCCTGGAGCGTGGGGTTCAGGACATCAGCGGGTTCGTCGGTTTCTTTGAACATGCGACGCTATTCCTCGGTCAGGCGCGACGGGGGTTGTCGTCGGGTATCGACGGCGGGCTCCAGTTCGGGCTGATCGATCCGGAAGGAGGAGATGTGGGTCTGGAAATCGGCGGCGATCTGAAATTCGCCCTGATCGATGCCCACCCGGGCGATCCCTTCGATCTCGCCGTCCACGCCCGTACGGCGTTCTTCAATTACGAGAAGGTGTCAGTTTTCCAGTTGGGCGGCTCGCTGGTCATGTCTCATTCCTATCCGCTCTCCTCGGGCTCGAGCCTCGAACCGTACGGAGCGGTCAACCTCCGTCTGGAGCGGATCTCTGTAGACAGCGATAATTCCGCCAAGGACGTGGACTACGATGACACCAGCCTCGAAATCGGGGCCGTCGGCGGCCTGAAGTGGGATGTCTCCGATCTCATCGATATCCTGGGTGAATTCGTGCTCGACGACGATATCGGATTCATCTTCGGCGTGAACTTCAAGATTTGACCGGCCGCCGCAATTCGCGACATTCCCCCCGGGGTCGAACGATCCTGGGGGGTGTTGTTTGGCCGGAGCTCGCCCTTGACGCCGTCGATATCGAACCGCCGAGGTGAACGCGACTGATGTCACTGTGGGAAGCAATCGTCTTGGGTGTCGTGCAGGGCGCGACTGAATTCCTGCCGGTATCGAGTTCAGGGCACCTCGTGTTGATCTCCCATGCGTTCGGCTGGGCCGATGACAGCATTGCCTTCGAGGTGGCGGTGCACGGGGGCACGCTGGCGGCGGTCCTGATGTATTTCCGCGCCCGTCTGCTGACGCTGACGGCGGCGGTATTCACCCGGGGGCACTCCGCGGAGACGGTACGGGAATCCCGTCGCCTGATGGTCTTTCTCGTGGTGGGATCGATACCGGCGGCGGTCGTCGGCCTGGCACTCAAGATCCAGATCGAATCCGCCTTTGCCGCGCCGCGTCTGACGGCGGCGTTTCTGATCTTCACGGGAATCCTGCTTCTCGCAATGCACCGCTGGAGCCGTCCGCGGGGGACTTTGACGACCGCCCGCACCTGGTGGATCGGCTGCGCGCAGGCGGTGGCGATTCTGCCCGGGATTTCCCGGTCGGGCGCGACGATCGCCACCGGATCTCTGCTCGGGGTCCCCGCCGCTAAAGCGGCCGAGTTCTCGTTTCTGCTTTCGATTCCCGCGGTGGCCGGGGCCGCAATGCTGGAGCTGCCCGATGCCGTCGCCGCCGGTCAGTTCGGCCTCGCTGATGTGGTCGGTGCCGTCACCGCCGGATTGACGGGGTACCTGGCGTTGTCACTGGTCTTTGCCGCTCTGCGGCGGGGACGGTTTGTCTGGTTCGGGATCTATTGCCTCGTGATCGGAGCGGCGGCCGCGATTCTGCTGCGATGACGAATGCCCCGCCGGCTTGTTGAGAAGCGTCATGCGGATATTGGTCATTCGCTTTTCGTCGTTGGGCGACATCGTTCTGACCACAGCCGTCGTGCGCGCCTTGGCGCAGTCGCAACCGGACGCCGATGTCACGGTGGCGACGAAAGCCCAGTACGCGCCGCTTTTCGGTTCCTTCGAACCGCCGATTACGGTTGTTCCGCTTGGTGCCGACGAGCCATTTGATGATTACTGCGCGCGGCTGAGTGATCCCTCATTCGATTGGGTGATCGACCTGCACAACTCTCTGCGCTCGCGGCGCCTCCGCCGTGCGGTCAACGGACGGCGGTCGGCGCGGGTCCGTAAACACTTTTGGCGTCGTCTCCTCATGGTCCGCCGCAAGCGCGGGCTGGACCGCCCGCTATCGACCCTCGACAATTACCATGACACGCTCGCAGTTCTGGACAAAGCCGCACCCCGGGAAGAGCCGCGTCTCTTTCTGTCGCGCACCGAATACGCCTCCGTCGCCGCGTCGTGCGAGTCCTCATCCCGTCGCCTCGGCATCGGCTGGGGGGCGCGGTGGCCGACCAAAGCCGTACCGGTCTCCCTGTGGTCGGCGATCCTCGAGCGAGTCGGCCACGATCGCGTGAGCGACATCCGTCTGTTCGGTCTGGAGGATGACCGGGAGGCGATGCAGGAGTTTGCCCGGACGCAGAGGGGTCGAGGAGCTAC
Source organism: Acidobacteriota bacterium (assembly GCA_035528515.1). GTDB lineage: Bacteria > Zixibacteria > MSB-5A5 > WJJR01 > WJJR01 > DATKYL01. Next base: position 2,622 of record DATKYL010000199.1, read on the forward strand.
GTTGCCGATCTCGGTCGCGTGCGGTCTTTCGGTACGCGAGGTCATGACCCGCATCGCCGCCTGCTGCGTCTTCTTGTCGTCCGACTCCGGATTGATGCACGTCGCGGCAGCACTCGGTGTACCGACCATCGGCCTTTTCGGACCGACACATCCGGCGCTGGGATTCGCGCCGGTTGGCGCGCACACGACCGCGATCCATGCCGGCACGTCCTGTTCCCCCTGCCACCGCCACGGCCGCGCGCCGTGTTATCGTGATCGCCGTTATTGCTTTGATGATATGAATCCGGAAACCATCGCCGCGATCGTCCGGGGATATCTCAATGCCACATCTCGGGAGACCGCATGATCGCGTCCGGTGTCGAACAACCCCGTCCCGCAGCGTTTCTCGATCGCGACGGCACGCTGATTGTCGAACGTGAATTCCTCAGCGATCCGGACGGCGTCGAACCGCTCCCCGGTGCGGTCGAGGCGGTGCGTCTCCTGAACCACTGGGGCTACCACGTGATCGGTGTCACGAATCAGTCGGGCGTCGCGCGCGGTTTCTACGGGACGGCGGAGGTGGAGGCGGTCAATGCGCGTACTGTCTCGGTGTTTGCCGGCGCGGATGCGCGCATCGATCAAATCTACTATTGTCCTCATTATCCCGCCTCGAGCGGCCTGCCCGGCGCGCGCGACTGCGATTGCCGCAAGCCCCGGCGGGGGATGATCGACCAGGCCTGCCGGGACTTGGCGATCGATCTTGAGCGCTCGTTCGTAGTCGGGGATCGCGCCGCCGATATGGGACTGGCGCGCACGATCGGCGTACCCGGATGCCTCGTACTTACCGGGTACGGCCTTCGCGAACGCGACACGTTGCCTGCCGATCTTGCGCCAGCCTGTGTGGCTGACACGCTGCTCGACGCGATCCGCTGGTGGGGTGAGCGCGCCGGGTTATTCGATACGCCGCCGGTGTGACACTTTCTGTATAAGACGCATGAAACGATGACAAATTCGACCGCCGCGGGGGAGGGAGTGGTTGACCGCTGCGGGGATCGGTGATACAATGGGGTGCACACATCACCAGATGGTGCGGAAGTGAGGGTGATTTCGATGAGTATATCAACGTCGCTGTCAACGGGTGTCAAGACGAAGCCCACCGTTTCGTCACGGGCTGAAGCGATCCCTTCGTCGCCGATCCGCAAGCTGGTCGATTTTGCTACTGCGGCGAAATCGCGCGGGATCAGAGTTTATCATCTGAATATCGGTCAGCCCGACGTGCCGACCCCGCCGGTCTTCTTCGAGGCGGTGCGGGCATTTGATGATCCGGTTCTGTCGTACGGCCACTCGAAGGGACAGGCTGAGCTGCTGAAGGCCTGGTCGGGATATTACGCCCATCTCGGCCTTGAGATCCGCCCGGAACAGATTCAGATTACCAATGGCGGTTCCGAAGGGATGTCGTTCTCGCTGATGATCGCCTGCAATCCGGGTGAGAATGCAGTAACCTCCGAGCCGTTCTACACAAACTACCGCGCGATTGCCGCCGCCGCGGGTGTGCAACTGCGCGGTGTGCCCGCCGATCCGCAATTGGGCTACGCCCTCCCGGCGCGGGCGCAGATCGAACGGGCGATCGACGACAAGACACGGGCGATCATCATCTGTTCGCCGAACAACCCGACCGGCACCCTTCTCACACGCGATGAGATTGCCACGGTTGTGCAGATAGCCGTCGAGCACAACCTGTTCATCATTTCGGATGAGGTCTATCGCGAGTTCTGTTATGAGGGAACGCATACCTCGATCTGGCAGTTTCCCCAAGTGGGAGAGCGGGCGATCATGGTTGACTCGATCTCGAAACGCTTCTCCGCCTGCGGGGCGCGGGTCGGCGCGATCAGTTGCCGCGACGAGGATGTCATCGCCGCCGCCCTGCGGCTGGGACAGGCGCGTCTGTGCAGCCCGACGCTTGAACAGCACGCTGCGGTGCGACTGATGGGCCTGGGCGACGACTACTACGCCGCCCTCGCGGCGGAGTACAAGGGCCGCCGCGACCTGTTGGTCGATCGCCTCCTGAAGATTCCCGGCGTGATGTGCCGTAAGCCGCAGGGTGCATTCTATCTCATGGTGACGCTGCCGGTCGACGATACCGACGCATTCTGCAAGTGGATGTTGACCGACTTCAATCACAACGGCGAAACGGTGATGATGGCACCGGGCGCCGGGTTCTATGCCACGCCCGGCTGCGGCACGCAGGAAGTGCGTATCGCCTACGTTCTCGAACAGCCCGAACTCGACAAGGCAGCCGTCGTGCTGGCGGCGGGATTGAAGGCGTATCCGCGTGCGTCGCCGGTGAATTGACAACCCCGCGCGACTGACCAATCAGAAGACGAGTACCGGCTCTCACTCCGGAAGCCCGAACAAGCGGCCCGAATCCAATGGACACAAGCCGCCCCGGCCATCCGTTTGAGTCTGTCGACACGCTGGCTGAGCCCGTGGCTCTCATACGGGCACTCGATATCATCAGCCGCGACCCCTTCTACGTTTCCTACAAGAGACGCATCGCCGAACTACTGCCTGTCCGATCCGGGGGAGTGTACCTCGACGTCGGCGGCGGAACCGGCGACGATGCCCGCCGGCTGACCGAAACGACCGGTGCCTCCGTTGTCGCAGTCGATTTCTCGCGCGTGATGACCTCTGAAGCGGCCCGCAGGGGTGTACGGTCAGCGGTCACCGCGGATGCGGTGTCGCTCCCGTTCGCGGACAAGTCCTTCGACGGCTGCTGGGCCGACCGGACTTTCCAGCATCTGGCCGATCCCGATCGGGCGTTGCGGGAGATGATCCGGGTGACGTGCCCCGGCGGCCGACTCGTGACTGTCGACCCCGACTACGATACACAGGTCATGGAATTCCCGGATCAGGATCTGGCCCGACGTGTCCTGCGCTTCCGGGCGGAGCGGGGGCTTCGCAATGGGTCCCTGGCGCATCGTATACCCGCGATCTTCGCCGCGCACGGACTTACCGGAATCGACGTTGAGGCGAGAACACTTGTTGTGCGTGACCCGACCGCCCTCGATAATGTATTCGGCCTCCGCACGTGGGGTGCATCGGCAGCGGCCGCCGAGTATCTCGCGCTGGGTGACGTCGCCCGCTGGAAAACGATGTACGATGAGACGGTTGCAGGTGGGCGATTCATGTGGTCGGTCACATTCTTCTTAACCGCAGGCGTGAAATCCAATGAACATCCACCTCGGCATTGATATCGGCGGGACCTGGCTCAAATACGGGGCGATCGACACGGAGGGACGCATCCTCCTGTCCGACCGTGCCGCCACACGCGGTCCGGAGGGCGAGGCCGGAGCGGTCGAACGGATTGTCGACTGCGCCCGCCGCATGGTCGCTTGGGCGTCGGAAGCGGAGTTCACCCCGGTGTCGGTCGGGATCGGTTCCCCCGGAACGGTCCACGCGCAGACCCTTCTCGTGCAACCGCCGACGCCGAACCTGACGGTGATCATCGGCGTTGATCTGGCGCGGCTGGTGCGCGAAGCGACCGGTCTGCCCACCGCGATCGACAACGACGCCAACTGCGCCGCCTGGGGGGAGTACCGCTACGGTGCCGGGCGCGGGATCGACAACCTGATCTGCATCACGGTCGGCTCGGGGATCGGTAGCGGGTTTGTAGTCGACGGGCGCATCTTTTCCGGCCCGACCGGTTCCGGCGCCGAGTTGGGGCATGTGACGATCGACTGGCAGGGTCCGCCGTGCGCCTGCGGCAACCGTGGTTGCCTGGAGAATTACACCTCGGCGAACGCCCTGTTGCGCCGCGCCAATGACGCAGCCGATCGTGATCGCGATAGCCGGCTTTGTGCGCTGCGCGAATCCAGCAACGGTGCACTCTCGATTGCCGATCTGTTCCGGGCGGCGCGCGAGGGAGACGCGGTCGCGCGGGCGATTCTCGACCAGGGCGCCGACCTGCTGGCTCGCGGTATCCTGAACGCTATCAATCTGTTCGACCCGGAGGCGGTCGTGATCGGCGGCGGGGTGGCCGACGCCGATACCGACGGCACCTGGCTTGCCAAAGTGCGCGACGGGATCCACCGCCACGCTTTCTCCGCCGAAGGGAAGACGCTCCGGGTCGGAAAAGCCGCCTTCGGGAACGACGCCGGTTTCATCGGCGCCGCCGCGCTCGGAGCCCTTGCCGTCAACAGCGAAAGCCGTTGTTAAAACCCCCACCCCAAGTTACAATCCCGACGTGGACCGGCCCCGCCACAATATCGTCGGTGTTTACTTCAAGTGCTGCCGCAAGTATGTGTGGGCGCATTTGAACCGAAAGAGAACTGCTTACGTGGCGTACTGCCCGAAATGCGCCAGCAAGATGACGATTGAGCTTCGGGCCGGCGGTTCGGAGAGCCGGTTCTTTGAGGCGTCGTAGGTCGTTTCCCGGCATGCGCCTCAGGTCAGGGCTATGAAATCACGCGGGAAAATCATCATCGTGCCGCTCGGCGATCTGGATTTCTATCAGATCAATAAGCTGGCGGCGAATCTGTCGGTCGCCTTCTCCGCCGGGGTCGACATTCTGCAGGGAATGGAACTCCCCGGTGAGGCGGAAAACGAGGAACGCGGGCAGTACTACTCGACCGTCATCCTCTCCAAGCTCGAACTGATCCGGCAGGGCCCGTCCGAACGTATCTTCGGCGTGACCGAGGAAGACCTCTATATCCCGACCGTCCGCTTCGTGTACGGCGAAAGCGACCCGAATTCGGGGTGCGCGCTGATGTCGTTCTACCGGATGCGGCAGGAGTTCTACGGCCTGCCCGAGGACGACAAGCGGATCTATTCGCGCGCCCTCAAGGAGGCGATTCATCTGCTGGGGCAACTGTACAACCTGAGTACCTGCAGCAACCCGCGTTGCGTCATGTTTCATTCGGCGTCGATGCTCGACACCGACGCCAAGGCCGAACGGTTCTGCGACAATTGCCAGCGCCGTCTGGTCCGCCAGAGTGTCTGACCCTGTCTGATTCCTGGTTGCGAGTTTGGGGGACCCGGCTCCGGGTCGGTCAAGAAAGTGATGGACACCGCTCGTCGCGCGGGCTACCACGTGGACGGGCGGCGACAACCTGCGCCGCACCGGGAGGATCGATCATTATGACCCTCGAACAGATTCTCGAGAAGCTACGCACAGACCCCCTTGTCGAGCATTGGCACCACATCGCCGCCACCAGCGGCGATTACCGGGAATTCCCCGAGTTCCTTGACCCGCGTCTGGTCGAGTGCGCCCGGAAAAGCGGGATTACGCGTCTGTATTCACATCAGGCAGAGGCGATCGCCGCCGCGCGCGCGGGCCAAAATGTGGTGGTGGTCACGCCGACCGCCTCAGGGAAGACCCTCTGCTACAACCTCCCGGTGATGAACGCGGTCCTGGCCGATTCCAGCACCCGCGCGCTCTATCTTTTCCCGACCAAGGCCCTCTCGCAGGATCAGCGGGCCGAGTTGGTCGACTGGGGTGAACGTCTCGGGGCCGACATCAAGACCCACACCTTCGACGGCGACACCCCGGCGCTGGCGCGGCGGGCGGTGCGCACCGCCGGGCATATCGTCATCACCAACCCCGATATGCTCCACACCGGTATCCTGCCCCACCACACCAAGTGGGTGAAACTGTTCGAGAACCTGCGCTATGTCGTGATCGACGAGTTGCACCACTACCGCGGGGTGTTCGGTTCCCACCTCGGCAATGTGATCCGTCGCCTGCTGCGGGTCGCGGCGTTCTACGGGGCCGAACCGCAGTTCATCGCTTCGTCGGCGACCATCCACAATCCCGGCGAACTGGCCGAGAAGATCGTCGGCCGTCCGTTCACCGTAGTGGACAAGAGCGGTGCGCCGACCGCCGAGAAACATGTCATCCTTTACAACCCGCCGATCGTGAACCCGACCCTCGGCATCCGTCGCTCGTCGCTGTCGGTCGCCAATGGACTGGCATCGACCTTTATCGCCAACGGTGTCTCGACTATTGTCTTCGCGCGCATGCGCCGTTCGGTTGAGGTGATCCTCACCTACCTGCGCGAACATCTCAAGCGTTTGAAGAAGGACCCGAATCTGGTCGCGGGCTACCGCGGCGGGTACCTGCCGAATGAACGGCGGGCGATCGAACAGGGGCTGCGGCGCGGCACGATCAAGGGTGTCGTGTCGACCAGCGCCCTCGAACTGGGCATCGACGTCGGCTCGCTCGACGTGTCGATCCTGACCGGTTATCCGGGGACGGTCGCCTCGATGTGGCAGCAAATGGGACGCGCCGGACGGCGCTCGGGACTGTCGGCCGCGATCCTGGTGGCCAGTTCATCGGCGGTCGATCAGTTCCTGATGCGCCACCCCGAGTATCTGCTGGGACGCGCGGTCGAGTCGGGGATCATCGATCCGACTAACCTGATCGTCCTCATGTCGCACCTCAAATGTGCTGCTTTCGAACTCCCGTTCGCCGAAGATGATAGCTTCGGTGTCGATACGACACTGCCGATGCTCGAGTATCTTGAAGAAAACCGGGTCCTGACCCGTTCCTCCGGGAAATTCTACTGGGCGTCGGAGGTCTATCCGGCGGCGGAAGTCTCGTTGCGGTCCGCCTCGCCGGAGAACTTCGTCATTCACAACCGCACCGCCGGCAATATCGCCCTCGGTGAAGTCGACTACTTCTCCGCCCCGGTCTTTCTGCACCCCGAGGCGATCTATCTTCACGGCGCCGGTCAATACCAGGTCGAGGAACTCGACTGGGAAGGACGGCGCGCCTATGTGAAGGAAGTCGACGTCGACTACTTCACCGACGCCGAGACGAAGACCGATCTGAAAATCCTCAGCGAAGAGAAACAGCGCCGCACGCCTGATGCCCGTCTCTGTTGGGGTGAGGTGTCGCTGACGACGGTGGCGGTCCTGTACAAGAAGATCCGCTTTCACACCCACGAGAACATCGGTGACGGGAAAATCCACCTTCCGGAACTCGAAATGCACACCACTGCGTTCTGGATCGATTTCGATGAGAACGTGATGGAACGCCTCGGGTTCTCACCCGGCATGACCGGCGCGATCCTGCACGCCGCCGCGAACGCGCTCGGGCATATGGCGCCCTTGTGGGTGATGTCTGATTCGCGCGATCTCCGTGCCCTCTCGCAGGTGCGCGCGCCGCATTCGGGACTGCCGACGATTTACCTCTACGACAACATCCCGGGCGGCGTCGGTTTCTCCCAGAAAATCTTCGAGATGGCCGGCGAGCTGTTCACCGAGACCGCCCGTCTGATCGCCGGCTGTCCCTGCCGTAGCGGCTGCCCCTCATGTGTCGGCCCCGAACTCGATTTCACCGCCGAGAGCAAACGCGGCGCCGTGGCGCTCCTGCGTTTCGCCGCCGCCACCGCCGATTTGATTCTCGACACTCCGCCTCCCGAACCGGTCGCGGCTCTCGGCGACGATGAAGGCGGGATGGATTGAGCCGCCCTCGGGGCACCGGGACAGTCGACCTGTCTCTTTTCGTTCTGACTTGATATCGAGGCCGTTGAGTATGTATCTTGGGACATCGCAATCACGTGTTTGAGCGCTCTGCAAATGGATATCTGGAGCATCATCCTGACGAAGATAATGGCCCTCGCTACGGCCGAAGTCTTCAAGCGCACTCTCAAACCGGACGAGCTTTTGGCCTGTATTCGGGCATCGGTATCAAACACTGCGTCGCAGTATTCCTGTTATCAAGCCCTCGACGCCACTCTTGCGATATGGGTGCAGGAGAATCTGGAAGTCTTAGGCCGTATCTCACGTGGCTATCCGCCGAAGCGGGATGAAAATCTCATCCAAGGGCTTCTGGATGCCGGTTTCGATCCTCGCCAGGGTGCAGATACAGACGACGCGTGGAGTGTGCTCAAGGAGTTCTTCAGGCATTTCGAGACCGCGATTCTACAGTCTCCTCTAAGCCAGGAATATTCCTTCAGAGTCCTTCACGAGCAAATCAAGGAGTTGAAAGGCCTGATCCCAGTGTCAACCGAGCAGTCTGTTGGGTCAGATGACGAGATGCCAGAGGCCTTCAAGTCGGTTCGGAGGCTGCTCGACCAGGGGAAAATAGAAGCAGCATCGAGTACACTTGACGCAATCCTCGCGGATCAAGGTGAGTCCCCGGATGCAGGACACCGATACTTCTTCCATTCACTCAAGGGTTGGGTACTGGTCCATCGCAGAGAGTTTCAGGTGGCCTTGGGCCAGTTTCGCGAGGGTGCCCGCATTCTCCCGGAACGTGCCGCAGCGCACGCCAATGTCGGCTTGGCGCTCTTCACGTTGAGACAGTATCCAGAGGCGCTGGGCTCACTTGACACTGCCCTTGAGAAGGACCCAGAGTGCCACCACGCGATGATGATAAAGGCCCAGGTCTTGTTCCACCAACAGGGAGTCGATGTCGCCTGTGAGTATGTCAGGTCATCTTCATTGACGACTGAATTGAAGGAATACGTCGAGGGCTTTGTCTGTCAGGCAGGGGGTGAATGGGACAGAGCTATTGCCTGTCTCGAGAGTGCCGCAAGGACATTTCCTGACCGGCATGATGTCCTTCTGGCCATTTGCTTTTCGACGGTTGGACTCTTGGCCGAGTGTATAGAAGACAGCGACGACGCCCCGTGGGTCGTAATATGGTCAAAGCGTGAATCACTCTACGCCGGAATATCTGCCGCGGATCGGGCCATTCGGTTACTCGGGAATGCACAGATAACCGAAGACGCAGCTGCGGCACTTAGCTATAGGGCATTCTTCAAGGTGAGAGCTCGGCGTGACAGCGAGGCGGCCGAAGACATATCACAGGCAGTTGCGTGTTTCCCCAAGGATCCGGCCACCCTTTACCGGATTGCAGTTGTTGAATACACACTCGGGCGAACAGACGAGGCCGCGAAGCACTTGGACGAGGCGTCCCGTCGTGGAGGACGTCAGGACCCTGCGATTCGGGATTTCACTGACGCTATAGCGAAGAGCAGTGAGACGAGGCGCGGTCTTCGTTCTGCCGAGCAACCTCAATCCGAAGGATTGGCTGTTCCCGAGAAGAAATGGGAGAAGGGGCTCGACCACGCAATCACGGCATTCCGCGAGAGGGATTGGGAGCGTGCTGCCGGGTTACTGCGTGAAGTTATGACTCCCTTCGCGCCCGCGGAGTTTGTAAGACGGTACCTGAACGCGCTGTTCCGCTACGGTGCGTACCAGGAGGCCATGCGGTTCATCGAGATATGTAGAGAGGCCGATGTCCATTCCCGTGAATTGACGGATGTAGAAATCAGCATTCACGAAGCACGTGGCGCACTTGACGATGCGATCGCGGCGATCGACAAAACCGTTTCGTTTTCCGGCGAGTCGGCGGAACTCATAGTGAGACGCCGCTGGCTTGAATATCGGAGATCGCCTCGAAGGGCTCTCGACGGCGATCTCCCGTCGATTTCAGAGATTCTTGCCTTGAACATCGAGGACGTAGCTCGGGCGACTCGGGTCCTTAGTCACATGAGGAGAGAAGCTGAAGCTTGCGAATTGGCATTCGGGGCTCTGCAGCGTCACTTTGACGAGGAAGAGGCACACGAGAATTACATCGCCTTGTTTCACTTCTTTGGTGACAACTTGGAGCACCTCTTGAATGTCGATGATTGCGGCCAAGGTGTGGTGGTCTCCTTCAAGCGGGATGATGGCACGTCTGGAGAAATACTGCTTGATTCAGATGACGGGCTCAGCGCGATAGAATCCGCGCCCCCGGATTCTGAGCGGTACCGCAGGTTCGAGGGTCGGAGAGTCGGCGAGCGCGTCATACTATCATCGTCTGAACTCTCTGAGGTTACGGCAGAGATAGTGGAGATCAAGAACAAGTTCGTATGGATGTTTCAGGATTGCATGGCGAAGTTCCAAGAGCGGTTTCCAGGATCTTCAACCATACTCCGGGTGAGAGCCGATCCAGTTGATCCCACGTTCTTTAGAGACCTCCTGAGCAAGGACTCCGAATGGCGCGAGCGGATCGGGGAGCGGTATAGGTCTCATGGCGTCCCCATCAGTACGATCGCGGCCTTAAGGGGTTTGCCAGATATGGAGGTCTTCGCGAGTATCGTGGGTGGTGAGTTGGGAGGCATGGTAGCTTGTGACGGGAATCCTGCCCGAGTCATGGAAGAAGTAGGGATTCTATCGGGCTCACCCGCGCTGTGTGTCGACTTGACGAGCCTCTTCGTGCTCCATTCACTCGGTAGACTTGATCTGCTTTGTTCTGTGGCTTCTCAGCTACTTGTGTCGCGCCTCGCGACGGACCAAATAAGGCAGATGTTGATTGAAAGGGGGGCTGCGAGAAAGCACGGCTTTGCGACACTCGCACTAAGAGGAGACAGGCTTGTGGCGGAGAACGTGAGTCCACAGACTGTTGCTGCAGCGCTGCACATGTACGAGGAAATCCTACTGTGGATTGAGGAGAACACCGATATTGTTCCCGTTCCCCTCGAAGCCTCGGAGAAGTTGCAGAGAATACAGAGTCTCGTGAGTAGTCCGACATACGGCTCACTTGCTGCGGCGTGGCAACAGAGGGCCGTACTTTTGTCGGAAGACTACTATCTCCGGGGGTTGGCTTCGGTAGAACTGGGAGTTGAGGGCACATGGTCCTTACCAGTTCTTCTGGCTGCCAGACAGGAGAACATGGGAGACATTGACATTGAAGAGTGCCAGCTCACTCTGCTTCACTCGCATTACAGGATCCTCCCGATTTCTGCCTCGCTTTTGGTGTACGCGTTCAGAAAGGACTCAGGAAAAGCTGGACCAAACCTTGAAGTCGTCCTCCGTCATCTGAGCAACCCCAGAGTTCTGTTTCGGTCAGTGTGTTCGGTTGTGAGCCTCTCTCTCCAAGAGATATGGCTAGGGGAGTGGATGCCTCTCCAAAAGTCCGCGTTCCTTGACGCGTGCCTCGATTCAGTAGCGCAACGGGGCGACTGGAGTTCTGACGGCAAGACGTTTGAAAGGGCCATCGCGGCTCGCTTCCGTCTACTTCCCCTTCAGCACCGCGAGATATCGTCGGGGATCCGGACGTGGGAAGCCTCTCGTATCCTTTGATCATTTGCGTGTGGTATTCCTCTATCCTCTGGAATTGGGTGCGATGGCCCTTCCCGGGCTTATGCCGCTCATTGGAGTTCGCCCAAGAATCGTAGAGTGGCTGCCCTGCGCGCAACGCCGTCTGGCCCCTCTCTTTGATAGCGATTATCCGATAACCAACCGCATATCTACGCCCGTGACCGCTCTGCCGCTCAGCATCGGGGGCTGCTCCCACGCTTTCATATTGACACAACGGGAATAAGCCCGAGATTACAGTAGAGTGTTGACGGCGAACAATCCGACCGCGGAGGCCGTTGTGTCTTTCGGGCATTCAATCGCGCGCGCGTTATCCCGAACGGGTCAGAGAGCCGCCCTACTGGTCGCCGTGGTGCTCCTGTCGTTGTCCTGTGCCGTTACCCCCGACGCAAACAGGAATCCTTCTGTCAGAGATCCGGTCCGCGTTCTGAACACCCACTCCGGGGCCGATTCAGTCCGTCTTCTCGAAATGGCCTCCGTCCTCCAGATTATCGATCCGGATTTCTACGATAGACTTCCGGACTCCCTGGATGAAGAGGTTCTTCGAGAATTGGTCGACCGGCATCAGCGATTTAACCAGGCCAAGTGGCGCCAGGTCCTGGCAAACCTTGAGTACTGCCGCACTGTGTGCGAGACACCGCTCTATCTCCCGGAGGAATTGAGGGACGCCAGGTGGAGACCCTTCCTCCTGAATGGCCGGCCCGCCGTAGAGTGGGTGACGGAGACCCTGCATCGAGGTAATGGGGGAACGTCGGTCAGAGTCGATTGGTTCCTGTACACCTGGGAATCCGGAGAAGGCGTTAC
>DATKYL010000200.1:0-3638 GCA_035528515.1 Acidobacteriota bacterium
CAAGGAGGAATCGGAGGGGGCGGGTGGCCAGTATTTCGAAAGTGTGCCGCCCGAGGTCTGGGAGTTCCATGTCGGCGGATTCCAGGTCTGCGAGAAATGGCTCAAGGACCGCAGGGAACGGGAGCTATCGTTCGAGGATTGCACTCATTATCAGAAGATCGCGGTGGCAATCCGTGAGACTATCCGCCTGATGGGTGAAATCGACGAGGCAATCCCGGAATGGCCGCTCCCGTAAACCCACACGTGAACGCACTTCATCTCGACAACATGGCCCGTGCAGATCGCGCCGCCTGCGTCGGTAGGACAGACATTCCTGTCTGTCCTCCTCTGTGGGCAGACAGAAATGTCTGCCCCACCAACGATAATGTTACATTCCCAACTCCACGCCTGCCCTGATTCGCAGAGCCTGCAACCGGTGTATAAGTTGTGATGGGACTGCGGCACAGACTTCTACTCACGGCATTGCTAACAGGGCTGGCAGTCCTTGCCCCTTCCCCCGCCCAAGCCCAGATCGACTGGCGGGCCGATACAGTCTGGACCCAGCTCTACCTCAAGGGTGAAAACGCCCGCAAGGAAGGGAAATACTCCCAGGCCGCCGGATGGCTCGAGCAGGCGGTCGCACGGGCCGAGGGCTTCGGGCAACTCGACGAACGACTGAGTGAAACCCTCAAACTCCTGCAGCAGATCTACCTCGACGGTCGCAAGGAGGAAGAGGCCGATGCGATCGCCGCACGCCTCGCCGCGATTGCCGCGGCGCGTCCGGAAACCGCCGTCGACCGCTATACGCGGCAGACCGCCTATATCGATCGACTCCGCTCCCGGAGCACCGAACGTCTCAACGCCGCCGATTACACGGGCGCCGAGGAGCAGATACGTGAAGCACTTGCCGTCGCCGATTCGATCCAGGCCTTCGACCGGGAAATCCGCGCCGATCTGATCGCCATGCTGGCGGAGACCCGATCGGAGCAGGGCGACCCCACAATGGCCGAGCAGCTCTTCCTCCTGTCCCTCGCGTATCGACTCAATGATGACGGTGGCGATGCCAATTCGGCGATCGCGGCAACAATCGATCATCTGGCCGGACTGCACCGTAGCGACGCAGACGCGTCGGCGCGATTCGAGAAAATCGGGCATACCATCGCAGCCCGAACTGACTGGCACGACGACAAGGATGTGCAGGAGTCGCTCTGGCGTGCCCTGCACCACACAGGCGAACGCTCTCTCCGTGAAGGCCGGCTTGAGGAGGCGCAGGAGTTGCTGATGGCCGCACACACACAGGCCACGCGCCTCGACCCCACCGATGAACGTGTTGGCCGCACTCTCGATGCCCTCGGCCTGGTTCAGTGGCGGTCCGGGACGCCGGAGGCGGCCGAACCCCTCTTTCGCCGATCGGCGGCGATCCTGATGGAGGCACTCGGAAACAAGAACCCGCTGACCGCTCTGCCGCTCATCCATCTCGGAGGTCTGGCCCGAGCCACCGAACGCCTGACCCTCGCCGATACGGCGTTCAGCGACGCTATCAAAGTACTCAAGCGAAAGAAAGAACGCGGTGATACAACGCTGGGAACTCTTCAGTACGAGCTGGCGACGATCGCCGGCGAACTCGGAGACCCGCGACGCGCAGAGAAGATCCACCGGGAAGCGATCAAGACCGATGACAAGTTGCTGGGGAAGGACCATCCCAACGTGGCCCGTGACGCGTACGGGCTGGCGCTGCACTACCTCGGGCATGACAAACACGACAAAGCCGAGCGCTACTTTCTCCAGGCGATCACGATCGCCGAAGACGCTCAGGGGCCCAATAACCCCACTCTGGCAGTCTATCTCACAGGCTACGCGGAGAGTCTGCGAGCGCAATCGCGTGACGCCGAGGCGCAACAGGTCCGGGACCGGGTTGAGAGAATGTCGAAGGAATCCGGGGCGGTATCGCCCTAACACCTGGGGAACAAAGTCTGACGGTTCATCACGGTACTTCAGGGCACAAAATCAGAAGGAGTTCCTCCCTCACCTAGGAACTCCTTCCACCCCACTTCGTCAGCGCCCCTTCACCGCATTTGAGCTGACTGGCCCCCTTTCTCAGGAGCCACTATCTACAGTAACAAAGACCGTGCCAATGTTCCGTACCCCTCCGACATTCCTCTAACAAGCGGTCATACAACGGATTACATGTCCGCGGGGTGTCTGTACACATGCCTCTCATACCATCTCCGAACGCACAACCTGCGCTTACCGAGAAGATTGCTCTTCGAAGGGAGCATAACTTACTGAAAAAAACGGGGTTACCGGGAACGCAGCCCCTGCGTCGCAGAATCGCAGGATTGTGCGCCGATGCCGGTATCGTGAGAGAACGATCAGCCCCGAGTTGGCTGATGCGGTGCATCGGTGAAATATCCGAGTAGAACACCGTCGTCCCACCGCATGCAGCCCGTTCGACAGGTGAAAAAGTGGATTCTGCCTGGGGTTCGGCTGTCACATTGTGATGAACCCGCTTGAATGTGTCACCGAACGCATGTTATGATCCTCGTGCCTGATTCCCGGGAGGGATCTTGGCAAAGCCGGTCAATATCTGAGAGGTGGCGCGCCCGGACCGCCGCAACGGCGCGCGTCAGGCATCCATGTGTACGACAGTGGGCCGACCCTCTCGTCGGGAGGGACGGCGGATGACGATTATGCATGCTGGTGGATCTGATTGAAGGAGTAACGCATGAGCGAGGGAAACCTGATGTTTCCAAGAGCGCGGATCCCTTATGGCACGTGGGGCAGCAGCTATTTCCCCGCCTGGCAGATGTCGGCTCTGGCGGAGGTGAATATCGGCCAATTCGCCGGCGAGGCGATGAACCGGATCTTAGGGCTGCGGAAGGTCCCGAAGAGTGAATTAGAGTACCTGGTTATCGGCTCGACGATTCCCTGGCACTGGAAGTTCTGGAATGGGCCGCTGGTGGCAAGCTGCGTCGGGAACCGTATCCCGGGCTTCCACGTGGAGCAGGCGTGTGCGACCGGCCTGCAGGCGGTCCTGCTGGCGGGCACGGAGATACAGGCCGGGTCGCTTGACGTGGTCGGCGTTCTGACGTTCGACCGCACCAGCGACTCGCCGGTCGGCGTCTTCCCCGAGCGGCGCGCCTACCAACGCACGGTGCCGATCGCCGACGTCTGGGACAACTTTGGCTTCGACCCGGCGACCGGCAACGCGATGATCACCGCCGCCGGCAAGAGCGCCCGCAAGTACAAACTGGACCGCAGGGAAGTCGACGAGGTGGCGTTCTATCGCCACCAGCAGTACTTCGAGGCCAAAGAATCGGGATTCCTCGACCGCGTTCTGGTCCCGTTGGAGATTCTCAATCTCCAGGGCCGTTCGTCGGGGTGGGTCGACGATGACCTGGGGGTTCGCCGCCTGACGCTTGACGCCCTGCGGGCCATGAACGAACTCGATACCTGCGTCACCGGCGGGTCGCAGACACATGCTTCCGACGGGATGGCGACACTGCTGGTCACGAGCAAAGAGCGGGTCGCCGATATCAGCACGCGACCCGAGATCGACATCCAGTACGTGGGGAAAGCCGAAGTGAGAACGCTTCCCAGTCTGATGCCCGAGGCGCCCGCACTGGCCGTACAAAAACTCCTGAAGAAATGCAATTTGA
>DATKYL010000201.1:0-2313 GCA_035528515.1 Acidobacteriota bacterium
CGGCCAGCGTGCAGGACGACGTGCGCGAAGATCTACGGAATGACGACATCAAAAGTGAGGAGGAGACGCTCGACAATCAGTTCCTGGCACCGCTGGTGACGTTGAAGTTCGGACCGGATACGCCGGTCCCGCACTTCCGGCGCATCACGCCCGACAACGTGGATCGGGTCCTCGAGGGGAACGTCATGCGAGTGGCACAGGCGGCGGGGGTGCAGGTGCCGCGGAAATGGGCGTACGAGCGGCTGGGGATCCCCGAACCGGAGGAGGGTGAGGCGGTGCTCGAGCCGGTGGATGCGTTCGAGGCGGGAGTGACTGAGGGCGGCGGGGCCGGGGACTTCGGCGGATAGAACCATGGCAGTGCGCAGCCAAGTAAAAGCGATCGCCGAACTGGAGCGGACCGCGGGTAAGCGCGTGGCGGGGATCGCCACACGATATCGCGCGGACACCATCGGGCCGCTGGTCAAAGCGATCAAGGGCGCCCGAGGCGAAAAGGAAGCGCTGAAACGGCTGGGGCCGGCACTGCTGAAGGCGATGGATGCCACGGCGCTGGCAGAGGCGGCCCATGCGGACATGGTGCAGGCGAAACTGATCGGGCGGGTCTCGGCGAAACCGAAGGGGAAGAAGGATGAATTCAGAATTCAGCATTCGCAATTCAGCATTGGAGCGACGCGACTGTGACACTCGCCGTGCTTGCCAAACCAGACTTCAAACCGCGGACTGCGGATGCGGCGGGGCGACACTTTGCCTCGAAGGTGGCGCTTACCTCGACGGCGTTCGACACGCTGAGCAACGAGGCCAAAGGGCATGCCGTCCGAATCGCCGGGGTGCACAAAGCCCGGCTGATTCAACGGGCCAGAGACGCGGTACACCGAGGCATACGCGACGGCACGCCGTGGCCGAAGTTGCGGGCGGAACTGCTCGAGCTGTTCGATACCGAGGGTGTCCCGCCGCCGGCGTTGTCGAAACTGCGCTTCACGTTTCAGCAAAACGCCATGCAGGCCTACAACGACGGGCGACGCGAAATGCTGGACGATCCGGATGTGCAACAGATGTTCCCCTACCGGATGTATCTCACCGTGGGCAACGGGACCGCGGGGGTTCGCGGAGTGCGGCCGGAACACGCCGCATTGCACAGACTGGTGCTGAAGGCGGACGATCCGTTCTGGGACCACCACACGCCGCCGTGGGGATACGGGTGCCGGTGCACGTTCGTGGCACTTACGCGAGCACAGGCCCGGAAACTGGGCGTGACAGTGCGCGACCTGAACTACGTGCGCAAACGGATCCGGGTGCCCGGACAACGCACGCGGGGGATCGTGGCGGATCCGCGATTCGTGCGCGGCGGGTTCGACCTGGCCGCGATCGATCGGGAACTGCGGAGGGCGGTGGAGAGGATGATCGGGAAACCAGGAGGGGACAAAGGGACGAAGGGACAGAGGGACTAAGGTGCAAGGATGAAGAGTGAATTGCGAAGTGTGGAATGTTCCTTCGATGTGGCCGGAGCAGGCGAGCGGAAAACGATCAGGCTGTCGCCGTGGGGAACCGTTGAGTCCAAGAGCGGGCCCTATCTCCTGGACGAGGACGGGGCGGCGGAAATCGTGAGCCGCTTCGAGGCCCACGGCACGCCGCTGGTCATTGATTACGAACATCAAACGCTCGGTGACGAGTACTCGTCACCCGACGGAACGGCAAGAGCCGCCGGTTGGATTCACCGGATATGGGCCGAGCCGGGACGCGGCCTGATGGGCGACGTCGAATGGCTGGACAGCGCCCGAGAGATGATCCGGGCGGGTGAGTACCGCTACCTGTCGCCGGTGCTGATGATTCGGAGAGACGATCAACGTGCGGTCGAGCTGCACTCGGCGGCACTGACAAATAAACCGGCTATTCCACGGATGGAACGGCTGGCGGCATCAACCAGACAAATTAAACAGGAGAATACGGCTATGGCGGATCAACCGGAGCCAACATCGCAAACCAGCGACCAGGAAGCGCTGCTCATTAAACTGGGGCAGGTGATCGAGAAATACGGTCTCAAAGCCACCGCCGCTGATGGACCGGCGGCGGTCATCGATGCCCTGCTCGCCAAAGGAAAGGGCGGGGAGGGGGAGTCGGAGGCGGGGGAGTCGGAGGCGGTGGCCTCGAAGGCAGTGCTCAGCCTCTTGGGCCTGAAAGAGGGCGCCGACGAGAGTGCTGTGCTCGTGGCGATCAACTCGCACAAACAAGGGACCGAGTTGGTGACCGCCATGCGGGCCGAGCTTGATGCGCTCAAAGCCGACGCGAGCGAATGGGCGGTGACCGAGTTGATCGA
This sequence comes from Acidobacteriota bacterium, assembly GCA_035528515.1. GTDB lineage: Bacteria > Zixibacteria > MSB-5A5 > WJJR01 > WJJR01 > DATKYL01. Next base: position 2,312 of record DATKYL010000201.1, read on the forward strand.
TG
>DATKYL010000202.1:0-5035 GCA_035528515.1 Acidobacteriota bacterium
ATCCCTGTTTCTGTGTGGCGCTACTTCTCGACGGGTGGGAATGATGCAACTCGATTGCCGAGCGGACCGGCTCGGTGGCCAGCGGCCGGAGAGTTAAGCAGTTGGGGTCAATCGGGATTGATGATGCGATGATTGATTAAAGCGATACTTTAACTGGCACTGGCACGATTGGCTGGGCGATTCTGTGGGGTTGATCCGACAGAGAGTGGTTGAAATGCGGTAGCGAGCGATTGCGGGCGGGCCGAAGTCCGGGCCATAAATAGCGGAAAGGGCAAGTGGCGACGCTGCGACGTCACCCTGCCCCATCCGCTGGTGGAGACCCCCTCTATGTAGACGGGCGCGCCGATGCTATCGGCTTTCATCAGCGCGGCCTGAGGAGCCGATGGTCACATATCCTTGAACACGACGACCTCGAAGTCGTCCCAGTCCATCTCCTCGAGATCGCCATCGACGGTTTCGATGAAGATCCCTTTGTTGTCCTCATCCACGTCATTCGAGCCGCTCAGTCTGATCTTGGTGCCGTCCTTCAAGGTGACGGTGCACGATCGTCTGGACTGGCGTTCGATGCGGGCGATTTGGCCGAACTCGATATCATATTCAACATCATCCTGGTCGCCGTTGAGGCACTCCCAGGTAAAGCGTTCGTCGTTGTCCCAGGCGATATCGCCGGTGAAAGTGTCGCCGTAGTCGGTCGTCACGGTTCCTTGCAGGCGCCGCCCGCCGTCGAAATCGTCGTACCGCATAATCGCAGTGGCGGGGATGTCGAGGAACTCGACTTTGTCGAAGTCGTCCCAGTTGATCTCGACGCGGCCGAGGGTGGCAATGTTCACCCCGACGCCCCGGTGGCCGTCGTCGACGTCGTTGGTGCCGTGGAGCTTCAGTTCACGGCCGGTCGTGAGCGTGACGAGCGAGCCTCTGCTGCCGCGGCGTTGAATCGAGGCGATGCGATCGAACGGGACTTCGCGGTCACGGTCACGGTCCTCCCCGTCGAGGATGTCGGTCGAGTAAATCTCGTCGGCATCCCAGATGACGAAGCCGACGAACGTCTCGTTGTTCTCGGTGGTCACGCGACCGTAGAGGCGCCCGACCCGGGTGTCGGTGGGTACGTAATCGTCGGGCTCCGCGAAAAACTCGACCCGGTCGATGTCGCGCCACTTGAGGTCGACGATGCCTTCATCGGGGTCGTCGATGGTAATGCCGCGGTTACTGGAGCCGAGATCGGTTCCGGCGTCCTCGAAACGGATGGTCTCGCCGCTTTTCAGTCGGACCTGGGCCCGGCCGCGTGAGCGCGGCTCGATGCTCTTGATGTGGCCGAAACGCAACTGCGAGGAGGAATTGTAGGAGAAGTCCCAGTTCTCATCCGTAAAGATTTTGATGCCGAAGATGGAGATTCTCTTGCGTGGCCGGTACTTGGGGTCGTAGCGGTCGTCGTCTTCCTTGGTGGCGTCGAGAATATCGTCCCAGAAGCCTTCGTTCTTGTCCCACCGGATCCGTCCGGTGTACTCGTCGCCCCATTCCGTGGTAATGGTCCCGAAAAGGAATCCCTGATCGGCGGCCGTAGCGATATCGCCGGAAAGTGCGCCGATGACGATCAGCAACGTCCAAACCACTTTCTTCATGCGATCCTCCCGGGTGAAATGAGGGCCTCCGGCTTTCCATCCCGGCTTACGGGGTGATGGGCACGAAAGTTTCACCTGCCGTCGGTTATCGGCCGATTTTCCGGGCTGGGACGGGCCATAAAGCAGTGGCATCATTGCCTCAGGTCCATTAATTCGACAGAAACCCGGTCCGCCGGTCGGCGGGCGGCGACGAAGGGAGTATCGTGAGCGCAAACCGCATCATCCTGTCCGGCATGCAGCCGACCGGACGCCTGCACTTGGGAAACTACGAGGGGGCGCTGAAAAACTGGGTGTCGCTGCAGGACGACTACGAGATGTACTGCTGCATCGTGGACTGGCACGCCCTGACCTCGGATTTCAACGAGACCGCCGAGATGCCGGAGCGGGTCCGGCAGATGGCGATCGACTACCTCGCCGCCGGTCTCGATCCCGAACGCACTTCGATCTTCGTCCAATCGGAGGTCAAGGAGCACGCCGAACTGCATCTCTTGTTCTCGATGATCATTCCTGTCCCCTGGCTGGAGCGGGTACCGAGCTACAAAGACAAAAGAGAAGAGCTGGGTTTGGATTCATACGGATTCCTGGGCTACCCTCTTCTGCAAGCCGCCGACATTCTGATCTACAAGGCGGGGTGGGTCCCGGTCGGGCAGGACCAGCTCCCTCACATCGAGCTGACCCGCGAGGTCGCCCGGCGGTTCAACGCGCTGTACGGCCCGGTTTTCCCGGAGCCGCAGGCGAAGCTGACCCACTTCCCGGCCGTCCCCGGGATCGACGGGCGCAAGATGAGCAAATCATACGAAAACGAGATATCGCTTTCCCATACCGCGGACGAGACGCAGGCCCGGCTGAAGAAGATGTTCACCGACCCCCAGAAGCTGCGTCGCGGCGATCCGGGACGACCCGAAATCTGTCCGGTTTATGCCCTCCAGAAGATTTACAATCCTGAACACCAGGCGTTGGTCGGGCCCTGCAAATCGGGCGAACTCGGGTGCGTCGACTGCAAGATGACCCTGGCCGAGCGCCTCAACGGGACCCTGGCGCCGCTACGCGAGCGCCGTGCCGCGCTTGACGCTGACCGCGAGACGGTGGCTCGGGCGCTCAAGATCGGGGCCGAACGGGCGCGGGCGCGGGCCACGGCTACGATGACTGAGGTCCGGGCGGCGATGCACCTGTCGGGGTAATCCCCCTATAACCGTGAAATGCGTTCTGCGCGGACGCGTCTCGTGCCGCGTGCCGGACCACACCGGCGACCGAGTTCCGAATCTCGGTCGCCGGGACTTGTTGGTGTACTCTTTGTCAATGGGTACAACCGTCGCAGAAGTTGACCGACGGCAGTCCGCCGCGGAACGCCACGTTCACCATCTTCACCACGTCGATGACGTTGGTGTAGCCGGTGCAGTCGGCATCGGTCCGCTCATATGGACAGTTGTCATCAAACTTCGGCAGCGCACCACGAAATGCCACGTTCACGGTCTGCACCACGTCTAAGACGTTCGTCACACCGTCACACTGCGGATCAGTGTGACACGAGCACGAACAGTTGCAGTAGTCGTACGGATAGACAAAACCCGGGAACATGACGGGAAGCAGAAGCACGGTGGCGTCTTCATACAGGTTGATCGCCGCGTTGTACTGGCCTTTGGCAAGCGCGTCCCCGGCGAGGTGGGCAAAACGCTCGGCCTCAGCCATCAGTTCCGGAGGGACGACGCCCATCAGGTTGGCTTCCCATATTGTCGAATCGGCGATGATGCCGGCGATCTCCGCGGACGCCGTCTTGAAACGTGTCGCCATCGGCGACGCGCTCTTCGACGGGTCACCGTCATCGTCTGCTTCAAAGTCGTATAGAGACGCCGCGTACAGCATCTCGCGCAGGAGATCGAAGCGGCCTGAGGCATACTCGGCGTTGCGGGAAAACGGGAAACGGGAATCCACGCCGTAGGTAGCGTACTCCACGTACAGATTTGCCACGGTCGTGTCGCTCGACGCAAGTTGGCTGGCGGCGAGGCAGTAGGCCCAGCCTTCGGTGGTCCGGAAATCCGTACTCTTATCTCCCCCGCACGGTCCGTTGGGGAGTGGTATCTGGTCGTAGGTCCACTTCAGATCGTAATCCGCGCCGTAAAACAGTGGATCATCGTAATTGAGAAAGTCAGCGATGAGTCCAGCAAGGCTTGCGCCTAACGCTGCCCCAGCGCCAGAGAGAGCTGCGGTACCCACTGGACCGGTGTAAAACCCTCCAACCCCGCCGATGAGGCCGCCTCCAGCGGCGATAAGCGCCTTGAGTAACGGGTCTGAATCCTTGTCGCTCTCGTAGGCCCAGACCGTGAGGATCGGCACGGCCGCGGGGGAACACTCCGTGTGCGAACATAGGGTCAGAGGATTCGCGATGGCCTCAAACGGAGGAGCTGAAACGTCGAAATCGTGGTCCCGGTTGAAAAAGGCGGGCGTTATCGCATGACCGGCCCCCCAGTTGATCTCAAATGCAACTCTCAACTCAGCCAGACCGTTCGTTCCGTCGTCGACGTCCTTCAGAAACCTCAGGCTGGTGAGATTCACCTGGGTCGCGATCGGCGGGTCCGCGGGCGGATCGAGGTGCTCGGTATCCGCACGCGGCTCGGGAGGACCTGCAATCGCCGCCCAAGCGAGCACGAAGACCACAGTGAGTGGGGAGATACCTGTCCGATTGGTCATGATTCCACCTCCTCTTCGAGGCCAGGGGGGCCACGAAGTGACTGCGAGTCGTTGCCGAGGACACGATCGCGGTCCAGAGATCGGCCCGAGGTCTGGACGGATCGCGCTTCCCGTCATCCAATGACGGTTCCCCGGTTGCCCTCAAACGGGCACGGTTCCGTCTGATCGTCGCTCCTATTTGCGCTGAACAACAATGCAACCATAGGAACCCGGTTGAGGCAGGTCAAGGAAAACCGGGGATTTGGCGCCTTCGCGGTGCAGGCCGCAGGCATGCCTCTTCTGCCGCGGGACCTTGCCGGAGACATCCACCTCCGATCCGGGTTCGCCGGAAGGCACCGAAACCCGCGTCGTCATCGGCTTCCTACGGGCGGGGCGCCCCAACGGCCAGGGGGAGCTGGAGTTGCGGCGGCCGAATGGGTGTCTAATTACCTCTTCCCTTGGGAATATCCGCGGTTTTCAGGTGTAATTGTCACGAGGGCGCCCCTGGCGCGGTGGCAGGGTCATTTCCGCTTGACCGCGTTGCCGAGGGGCTGGTATTATCGGGGTCTGTATCGAGCGCCGGAAGCGTCGGCGCGGCAAAGTGATAGGGAGGAATGCATCCAATGAAGCGTGCTTGGGTTCGTGGGGTGGCTGCGCTTGGGAGCCTTGTGCTCATCATAACCATCGGTGGCGGGTGTCTGATCGAAGGGCCGGACAAGCCGTCTCCCTACTATTCGTGGGTCCGCATC
>DATKYL010000203.1:0-8222 GCA_035528515.1 Acidobacteriota bacterium
GGCGATGCAAAGTCGGGGCGCGGTTCAACAGCACCGGATGCTCGTTGATAATTTCCTCGAGGATATCCCAGACTTCGGGACGCTCGCGCTCGACCAGGCGCTTGGCCGACTTGACGGTCTGCACATAGCCCTTCTCTTCAAGCTTCATGATGATGAACGGCTTGAACAGTTCGAGGGCCATGTTCTTGGGCAGGCCGCACTGGTGCAGTTTCAGTTCGGGACCGACTACGATCACCGACCGGCCCGAATAATCGACGCGCTTACCGAGCAGGTTCTGGCGAAAACGCCCCTGCTTGCCCTTCAGCAGATCGGACAGCGATTTCAGCGGACGGCGCGAGTCGCCGCGCGCCAACTGGGTGCGACGGCCGTTGTCCATAAGCGCATCCACCGCCTCCTGCAGCATCCGCTTCTCGTTCCGGAGGATGACGTCGGGCGCCTTGATGTCGATCAGCTTCTTCAGGCGGTTGTTGCGGTTGATCACACGTCGGTACAAGTCGTTCAGATCGGAGGTGGCGAATCGGCCTCCTTCGAGGGGAACCAGCGGCCGCAGATCGGGCGGAATAACCGGCAGGGTCTTGAGCACCATCCACTGCGGACGGTTCTGGGACTGGCGGAAGGCCTCGATCACCCGCAGGCGCTTGAGCGTATCCTTCTTGCGCTGTGCGGACGTTTCCACCTTCACCTGCGCGCGGAGCGACAGGGAGAGTTCGTCGGTGTCGATATTGCTGAGCGCCTCCTCGACCGACGGCGCCCCCATGCCGGCGCGGAATTCCTTCCCGGCGGCCTTCAGCTCCTGGTACTCTTCCTCGGTCAGGAGCTGGCCCTCGCGGTACGGGGTGTCGCCCGGATCGATCATCACGTAGTTCTCGTAGTAGATGACCCGTTCCAGATCGCGGATCGACAGATCGAGAAGGTAGCCGATGCGCGAGGGCGTCGATTTCACATACCAGATGTGGGTCACCGGCACGGCGAGATCGATATGACCCATGCGTTCGCGCCGCACCTTCGATTGCGTCACTTCCACGCCGCAGCGGTCGCAGACGATACCGCGGAACCGGATACGTTTGTACTTACCGCAATTGCATTCCCAGTCCTTGACGGGACCGAAAATGCGCTCGCAGAACAACCCATCCCGCTCCGGCTTGAACGAGCGGTAATTGATCGTCTCCGGCTTGGTCACCTCGCCATATGACCACGACCGGATCGTCTCCGGTGAGGCGAGTTGAATTCGGATCGCCGCAAAATCCGATGGCCGTCTCTGCGCTCGAGCCGGGAATGCCACTGGTGCCTCCCTATGTATTTCCTAACGTCGCGCCGTGTCGCCGCCCGGACGCGGCGCTTCATTTCGTCCGTTGATCTAACTGCAACAGGCCGGAACCGCGGCAAAAACGGGCGGTCGCCGGCCCAATCCCCTTCAAGTCTTTTCCACCAAGTCGATATCCAGACCCAGCGCCTGGAGTTCCTTCACCAGAACGTTGAAGGATTCAGGGATGCCCGGTTCAGGCGGGTTCTCGCCTTTGACGATCGCCTCGTAGATGCGCGATCGGCCGATGACGTCGTCGGACTTGACCGTCAGCATCTCCTGGAGTGTGTAGGCCGCCCCGTAGGCTTCGAGCGCCCAGACCTCCATCTCCCCGAAGCGCTGACCGCCGAACTGTGCTTTGCCACCCAGAGGCTGCTGCGTCACCAACGAGTATGGGCCGATCGAGCGGGCGTGGATTTTGTCGTCGACCAGATGCGAGAGTTTCATCATGTAGATGATCCCCACCGTGATCTCGCCGTCGAACGGGTCACCGGTAACGCCGTCGACCAGCCTCGCCTTGCCCGAATCGGGCAGACCGGCCTCCCGCAGCACCTGCTTGATCTCTTCCAGTTTCGCGCCGTCGAACACCGGACACGCGACTTTGAAGCCGAGTCGGGCTGCGCCCCAGCCGAGGTGCGTTTCGAGGATCTGCCCCACGTTCATGCGCGAGGGCACGCCCAACGGGTTGAGGATCAAATCGATCGGCGTCCCGTCCTCGAGATACGGCATGTCTTCCACCGGGACCAGCCGGGCGACCACACCCTTATTGCCGTGCCGTCCCGCCATCTTATCGCCGACCGAGAGTTTGCGTTTGACCGCCACGGCCACTTTCACGAGCTGCTTGACGCCGGGCGGCAGTTCCGCACCGCGGATCACCTTTTCGATCTCGACGTTCATCTTCTCGGAGAGCTGGTCGATCAGTTCCTGCGCCTCGGCGACCACGCGGGCGGCACGGCGGCTCACCCGTGTATCCTCGGTCCATCCGTCGGGCGCCACCACCTCCCCGGCGTCGAACTGCGCAAAGGTGTCGTCTTTGAACCGCGTTCCCGCCTTGATCAGAACGGAGTCGTCATCGACCGAACGGATCGTACAGGCAGACTGCCCCTCGAGAATCTCAGTCAGCCGCTGGTTGCGCAGTTTGCGAATAGTCGTGATCTCTTTTCCGTAACGCCGTTTCAGACCGGTGATCTCGATCTTCTCCTGCTTCTTGGCCGCGTCGGTCCGTTCCTTCCGGGAGAACACGTTGGTGTTGATCACGACGCCCTTCATCCCCGGCGGCGCCTTCAGCGAAGCATCCTTCACGTCCCCGGCCTTCTCGCCGAAAATCGCGCGCAGGAGGCGTTCCTCCGGTGACAGCTCGGTCTCACCCTTCGGGGTTACCTTACCGACGAGAATGTCACCGGCTTCCACCTCGGCGCCGATCCGCACGACACCCTGCTCATCGAGGTTCATGAGCATTTCCTCGGAGACGTTGGGGATCTCGCGGGTGATTTCTTCGGAGCCGCGCTTGGTGTCACGGACCTGCAATTCGTAGCGTTCGATATGGATTGAGGTGAAGATATCCTCGTGGATCAGACGTTCGGAGACGATGATGGCGTCTTCGAAGTTGTAGCCGCGCCACGGCATGAAGGCGACCATGATGTTCGCGCCGAGCGCCAACTCGCCGTCGTCGACCGCCGGACCGTCGGCGATGATCTGTCCCTTCTCCACCTTGTCGCCGAGCTTGACGCGGGGCTTGAAGTGGATGCAGGTATCCTGGTTGGACCGCTCATACTTGGGCAGCACATAGGTGTCCGGCCCCTCGAAACCCAGCTCGCCGGTCGAGGCTTTCCCCTTGGGCCGCACGACGATCTGTTCGGCGTCGACCTCTTCAACGATACCGCTGTGTTCCGCGAGGAGCGCCACACCGGCGTCACGGGCGGCCCGGCCTTCCAGGCCGGTGCCTACTATCGGGGCTTCGGCTTTCAGCAGCGGAACCGCCTGGCGCTGCATGTTGGAACCCATCAGGGCGCGGTTGGCGTCATCGTGCTCCAGAAAGGGAATCAGCGAGGCGGCGAGAGACACGAGCTGCTCGGGGGCAACGTCCATGAAGTCGACGTCCTCGGGCTTGACCATCGGGAAGTCGCTGCGCCGACGGGCCCGCACTTCGGGGTCGAGGAAGTGACCCTTGTCATCGAGACGATCGGTCGCTTGCGCGATGAGGTGCTTGTCCTCCTCATCGGCCGTCAGATAGACGATCTCATCGGTCACGCCACCGTTGCGGACGCGGCGATATGGGGTTTCCAGGAAACCGTACCGATTGATCCGCCCATATGTCGCCAGCGAGGCGATCAGCCCGATATTCGGGCCTTCAGGTGTTTCCACCGGACAGAGGCGTCCGTAGTGGGTGTGATGAACGTCGCGCACTTCAAACGCGGCTCGTTCGCGGGTCAGACCACCCGGGCCGAGTGCGGACAGGCGCCGCTTGTGGGTCAGTTCCGCCAGCGGGTTGGTCTGGTCCATGAACTGCGACAACTGCGACGATCCAAAGAAGGTATCGATCACCGCCGAAACGGTACGCGCGTTGACCAGATCGTGGGGCGTGACCTGCTCGGTGTCCTTGAGGCTGAGGCGTTCACGGATCGTGCGCGCCACACGCGACAGGCCGACGGAGAAGAGATTCGACAGGAGCTCCCCCACCGCCCGCGCGCGCCGGTTGCCCAGATGATCGATGTCATCGACAAAACCGTCGCCGTTGCGCAAGCGGATCAGGTAGGCCACGATCTCTTCGAAATCTTCCGGCTCGAGGATGGTCTGAACCACCGGGACATCACGACCCAGTCGCTGGTTGATCATGTAGCGCCCGACCTCGCCGAGATCGTAGCGCTTGGTGTTGAAAAACAGGCGTTCCAGCAGCGATTCGGCGGATTCCAGTGACGGTGGCTCGCCCGGGCGGAGGAGGCTGTAGATCTTGAACAGCGCCTCTTCGCGCGACTTGGTCGTGTCCTTCCTGATCGTATTGGGGATCAGGAGCGCGTCGTTGGTCGGATCCACATCGAGAACGCGCAGTTCGCCGAGTTCAAACTGTTTAAGTTTGACGATATGCTCCGGCGTGATCACGTCGCCCGCGGCGAGCATCACTTCACCGGTCTCTTCGTCGATAATGCTCTCGGCAGCGACCTTGCCTTCCACACGGGGCCAGCGGCGGTTGATATTGCTGACCGTCTGGATCGGGTAGAAACGCGCCAGCAGTTGCTCGTCGGCCGACAGCCCCAGGGCCCGCAGAAGCGTGGTCACCGGGAGTTTCCGGCGGGAGTCGATGTGCACGTGGAGAACATCGTTGATGTCGCAGTTGAATTCGACCCAGGAGCCGCGGAACGGGATAATACGCGCCTGGAACAGGTGCTTCCCGTTCGGGTGGACGACTTCGTCGAAGAACACGCCGGGCGACCGGTGCAACTGACTGACGATCACGCGCTCGGCCCCATTGACGATGAACGTGCCCCGCGGAGTGATGATCGGCAACTCGCCCAGGAAGACGTCCTGCTCGACGACCCCCTTGACCTTCTTGCCGCCGGTGGCCTCGTCGGCCTCACGGGCCGCCAGACGCAGGGTCGCTTTCAGCGGCGCCGCGTAGGTCATGTTCCGCTGCTTGCACTCCACCATCGAGTAGCGCGGGCTGCCGAGCGTGTAGCACACGAATTCCAGAAGGAAGTTCTCGTGCACATCGGTGATCGGGAAGACGGAGCTGAAAATCTCCTGCAATCCCTGCTGCTTCCGCAGCTTGGGGGCCACATTCGGCTGCAGGAAGTCGTCGTAGGATTCCAACTGGACATCCAGCAGGTGGGGCATCTCCCCGGCGCGATGGATGCGCGCGTACGACCGGCGGCCGTTGGTCCCGTTATTCCCGTTGGTACTCAAAGGGTACCTCCGTCAAACGATGATACCGGCCTCTCCCCCTGGCAGACTTATCCCGCCCGGGACTGGCCGGTTTTTGGGTCACCGTACGGTGGTCAAGACTGCTACTTAATCTCGACGGTGGCGCCGACGTCCTGCAATTTCTTCTGGATGGCTTCCGCCTCTTCCTTCGAGACGTTCTCCTTGACGGGATTGGGCGCCTTGTCGACCAGGTCCTTCGCCTCTTTCAGGCCCAGGCTCGTGATCTCGCGCACAACCTTGATGACCTGAATCTTCTTTTCACCAACCGCGGTGAGATGCGGCGTGAACTCGGTCTTTTCTTCCTCGACGGCGGCGGCGGCGCCCCCCGGAACGGCAGCGGCCATCATGGGCGCCGCCGCACTAACACCGAATTTGTCTTGCAGAGTCTTCGAAAGCTCGGAGAGCTCCATCACCGTCATCTTCTCGACGAGCTCAACCACCTGTTCTGTTGCGCTGGACACGACCTACGTCCTTTCTACCTATCAGTTTATCAACATACGAATTGTCGATGTTCCAATGAGCCGGCGGCGCGATCCGTCTTACGACGCCGCGGCGGCCCCTCCCTTTTCGGCCAGTGCATCCACGGTGCCGATCAGCTCACGAATAATGGCGTCGAGGGTGCCGACAAACCCCGAGATCGGGCTTTCGACAGCCGCCACAACCTGTGCCAGGAGCACCTCCCGTGAGGGCAGGCTGGCCAGGATCTTGAGATCGGTCGGCTCGTAACGGCGGCTTTCGACCCGGAAGGTGCGGACCTTCGGCAGCTCGAGACGGGTGGCGAACTCCTGGAGAATCCGTGCCGCCGGAATGGGATCGTCCGGCCCCATAGCCACCGCGGTCGGGCCCTTGAAAAACGGCAGCAGATCGTCCAAGCCGGCTTCACCGGCGGCGCGCCGCAGCAAGGTATTCTTGACGACCCGCAGACGGACACCCGCCTCCCGTAGCTTCCGGCGCAGTTCGGTGGCGTCGGCGACCTTAAGACCGGCATAGTCAGCCACAAACACCGACCCCGCCTCCTGAAACTCGCGGGTCATTGTCTCAACGATTTGGACCTTTTCCGGACGGGCCATCCTACAACCTCACCGTGATGTCATCTGCGCGTGTCGCACATCCTAAACACCGATCCCGGATCGAAGTTCCCTCGGGAGTCGGCCGTTATGACCTTATTTCAGTTCTGCCACCAGCGGAGCGTGGTCGACTTTGATCCCGGGCCCCATCGTGGTGGACAGCGCGATCCTCTTGACGTACTGCCCCTTGGCGGCCGAGGGCCGGGCACGGATAACCGACTCGATGAAGGAGCGGGCGTTGGCCACCAACTGCTCCATCTCAAACGACGTCTTGCCGAGGGACGAGTGCACGTTGCCGGCCTTGTCGACGCGGAACTCGACTTTGCCGGCCTTGAGATCGCGGACCGCCTTGCCGATCTCCATCGTGACACCGCCGGTCTTGGGCGAGGGCATCAGGCCGCGCGGACCCAGAATCTTGCCGAGCCGTCCGACCTGCGACATCACGTCGGGAGTCGCGACCACGGCGTCAAATTCGAGCCAGCCTTCCTGGATCTTCTGCACGAAATCGTCGCAGCCCACATGATCGGCACCGGCCTCGCGCGCTTCGGCTTCCTTCTCGCCCTTGGTCAGCGCCAGCACGCGGATCGTCCGTCCCGTGCCGTGCGGGAGCACGACCGAACCACGGACCATCTGGTCGGCGTGCTTGGGATCGACGCCGAGGCGCATGGCGATCTCCAGCGACTCATCGAATTTGGCATGTTTGACATCGCGCGCCAGCGCCACCGCCTCCTCGAGGGGGTAGAGCTTCTGGCTGTCGACCTTCTCTTTGGCCGTCTTATGTTTCTTGCCGACTTTCATCGCGAATCCACTTCTCCGACAGGGCGGGCCATCCGCCACCCCGCGATTAGACCACGTCAATACCCATGCTGCGCGCCGTTCCCCTGATCATCCGCACGGCGGCGTCTTCATCAGCCGCATTCAAGTCGGGCGCCTTCAGGCGGGCGATGTCTCGCACCAGCTTTTCCGACACCTGTGCCACCTTCACCCGGTTGGGTTCCCCGGAAGCTTTCTCGATTTTGGCGGCCTTTTTCAGGAGCACCGCCGCCGGGGGCGTCTTGGTCACGAAGGTGAACGACTTGTCGCGGAAGACGGTGACGACGACCGGGATGATGAGGCCGACGTCTTTCTGGGTCCGCGCGTTAAACGCCTTACAGAATTCCATGATATTCACACCGTGCTGGCCCAGGGCCGGGCCGACCGGCGGCGCGGGCGTGGCGTTCCCCGCCGGAATCTGCAACTTGATGAAACCAGTGATCGGTTTGGCCATTCCGAACGTCCTCTGCTACGCCTTCTGCACTTGCAGGAAATCCAACTCTACGGGCGTCGGGCGCCCGAAAATCGAAACCATGACCTTCAGTTTGCTGCGCTCCAGATTGACCTCTGAGATCGTCCCGGAGAAGTCGGCGAACGGGCCGTCGACGACCTTGACGGAATCGCCGACCTGATAGCGCATCTCGGTGATATCTTTCTCGCGGCTCGTGTCCATCTGGTCGAGCACGCGGTCCACTTCGTCCTGGGGGATCGATACCGGCTGCCCACCCGCGCCGACGAAATTGGTAATGCCGGGGGTGCTGGTCACCAGCCGCTGGGTCTGCTCGTTCAGGTGCATCTCGATCAGGACGTACCCGGGCAGGAATTTCTTCTTCGCGGAGGAGCGCTTCCCCTGCCTCATCTCCACGACTTCCTGTGTGGGCATCACGACGCGTCCCAGCGCATCGGGGATACCGGCGTTGGCGAAGGCGCTCTCGAGATACTTGACCGCCTTTTTCTCGTGACCCGAATAGGTGTGGGCCACATACCATTTCATCTCCAGCGACATCAGATCCCCAAGAGTGTCGAGACTGCCTGGGCCAGAATCATATCGACCCCGAACATAAAGAAACCGGTGATCAGGGAGACGACGACGGTGACGATTGTCGACCCGATCACTTCGG
>DATKYL010000204.1:0-3342 GCA_035528515.1 Acidobacteriota bacterium
GAAGAACAGTCCGGTGATCAGCGGGAAGATCGCCTGCGGGCGAAAGCCGATCGGATCGAAGACCGGATGCGCGGCATCGACAAACCGTTGGAACCAGCAACGGGAGCGCACCCATTCGAGCGCCACTAAGAGCGGCATCAGGATCACGAAGGTCTTGAGCATCAGGCTCCCCAGCCCGCCGGCGATTTCCTCCACGATATCCACGTTTACATTCTCTCCTGCAATCTCCCGTCAGTTGATCAGGACGGCGACGAGCCAGCCGAGCGACCAGCCGATGACGATGCGCATGACGATCAGAACCAGCGCCGGCGCCCGCATTTTCTTGAGGATCGCGCCTTCCATCAGGTGGTTGTGCGATACACCCAGAATGACGCCGGCGATCGTGACCGCGACGGGATTCCAATGACCGGCGGCGATCACGGCCACCGCCGCATAGAGGTTGACCACGTGGCCGAGGACCATCGCCAGCGCAGCGTCGCCGGGCAAATGCCAGACACCCATCGCCGGTTCAAAGAAACGCGCGACCGCCGGGAGGACCGGGGTGTGCTGGAGCGCGGCCACCACGATGTAGACCGGGATCATGATCTTCATCAGCATCCAGTAGGTGGCCAGCCCCTTCTTCACCCCCGTGCGCAATGTCGCCAGCGTGTGGTTGTTGTACTCCGGCTTCAAGGACGGATTCCTCGTCGGGCCAACAGGTCGCGTCGCACGTCGGCAGGGAAGCGCCGTCCGGTCCACAGGGCAAAACTCGCGTCAGCCTGTGCGATCAGCATCGGCCAACCGTCGATGACGGCGCGGCAGCGCGCCTGTCGGGCGCGGCGCTGGAGGGGAGTCGGATGCGGGGTATAGACGAGGTCGAACACGACCGCCCGGGACGGCAGGGCGACACCCGCGGGCAGAGGTGATGCCCGTCGAGTCAGGACACTTCCCAGGGGAGTCGCGTTCACCATCAGGGCGGCATTCTCGACAGCATCACGCAGTTCGGCGCGTCCCCATGTGATCACAGCACCGGCAAAGTCGGTGGTGGCACCGAAACCGATATCGTGCAGAAGCTGCCGGGCGCGCGCCGGGCGGCGCGCCACCACCGTCAGTTGTCGCATCTCGAAGCGATCCGCCAGCACCCATGCCACCGCTCGCGCTGCCCCGCCGGCGCCGATAATCACCGCTTCCTGATTGCGCAGGATGCGTCGGTGCGGCATCAGCGATGCGATGATGCCGTCTACGTCAGTGTTGAACCCGGTGATGCGGCCGCGCTCGACAGTGACCGTGTTGACCGCACCCACAAGTGCAGCGCTCTCGTCGAGGTGGTCGCAGCAGGCGACGATCGATTGTTTGTACGGTTTGGTGACATTGAAGCCGACGATTCCGGCATCGGCGGCGGCGCGCACAAACGGCTTGAGGCGCCGCGCGGGCAGATCGAACTGCGCGTAGACGGCGCGCCATCCCAGGCGATCGAAGACGCGTCGGAAGATCATCGGCGACAGACTGTACCCGATGTCCGAACCCAGCACACCGTAGATGCCGTTGTGCAGGCGATTGTGTTTCATCGAATGAGAGGGCATGGGCTTGTGAAGAGAACTCCCTCGCAGGTTGAGGATCGTGAGAGGCTCAATGGGTGAGCGCGGTCAGCGCCGCGAAGAATTCGGGATCGGAGACCCGCACGATACCAGCATTGCGAATCACGGAAGGACCATCGGCCCACAACGCCGCAATGGAGAACGCCATCGCGATCCGGTGGTCGCCCTGCGGGTCGATCGTTGCGGCATGCCATTCGGTGGGGCCTTCGATCGCCCAGCCATCCTCCAGTTCGGCAACCTTCGCACCCATCGCGCGCAGATTGGCGGCGACGGCGGCGATGCGATCGGACTCCTTGTGGCGCAACTCTTCGGCGCCCCGGATAACCGTCACGCCCTCCGCCCGCGCGGCCAGCACGGCCAGAATCGGGAGTTCATCGATCAGCGTCGGGATCTCGGCCGCACCGACTTTGGTTGCCTTGAGATCGGCAAACGCCGCGATGCGAATCCGTCCGCGCGGCTCGCCGCCTGAGTTTTCACGGTGTGTCGTCTCGTAGTCGACACCCATGCGTTTGAGGACTTTCAGGAAGCCGGTGCGTTTCGGGTTCAAACCGACGTCGGCAACAATCAGGTCGGACTTCTTCACACCGACGGCGGCGGCAATGAAGAAGGCGGCCGCCGAAAAATCCCCGGGGAGCACCCAGTCGTGGGGTTGGACCTCACGCCGCTCACCCAGTCGGATGAGGCGTTGATAGTCGGCCTTGACGGCTTCGGCGGCACCGGATGCCAGCATCGCCTCGCGGCGGTCGCCGGCCCGGGGCGGGTATTCGATGACACAATCGACGCCAGCCGCGTCGAGCATACGTTCGGTGTGGTCGCGGCTGACGATCCGTTCGGTGATAACCGTCTCCCCTTGCGCCGACAAACCAGCCAACAGAATCGCGGATTTCACCTGGGCCGACGGCACGGGGAGCGTGTACTCCACGCCGTCGAGAACGATACCGGTGATCCTGATTGGTGCCGTATCGCCCTTGGCCAGATCGATCTCTGCGCCCATGAGTCGGAGCGGTTCGGCGATCCGGCGCATCGGGCGACGCGACAAGGAGTCGTCGCCGATCAAGGTTGACGCGAAGGGTCGTCCCACCAGGCATCCGGCGAGCAGGCGCATGGTGGTGCCGGAGTTGCCGCAGTCCAGCCCGCGTTCGGGAGCGGTCCAGCCGTTAACGCCCGGACTCTCGACAATCCATCCGTCGGGGGATTCATTGATCGTAACGCCAAGCTGCCGCAGGCAGCGGGCGGTGGCGGCGACATCCTCCGAGCGTGTGATCGGCGCAACGGTTGAGCGGCCCTTCGCCAGCGCCGCCAGGATCAGGGCACGGTGGGCGATCGATTTGTCGGTGGGCGGACGGTAGTGCCCGGTGAGCTTGCGCACCGGTTCCAGACGGGCATCCTGCCGCGACTCGGTGGTGGTCTTATCCTGCGTCATAAGCCTCGATCAGTTCAGGCGCCGTCCGACGACGGCGGCGATCATGCGCACACGTTTGACCAGTTCCACGAATTGTTCGGGACGGAGCGATTGGGGACCGTCGGAGAGGGCGCGGTCGGGTTCGGGGTGCACTTCCACGATGAGTCCGTCGGCGCCGCAGGCGGCGGCGGCGCACGACAGCGGCGTCACTTTGTCGCGCCGCCCGGTGCCGTGGCTGGGATCGGCGATGATCGGCAGGTGACTGGAGCGCTGGACAAAAGGAATCGCCGACAAATCCAGCGTGTTGCGGGTGTGATCGGCAAAGGTGCGCACGCCGCGTTCGCACAGAACGATCTGGGTGTT
>DATKYL010000205.1:0-4698 GCA_035528515.1 Acidobacteriota bacterium
CTGCTCTTCCGACTCATCGTTCCATCCACCGGCAGGAAGGCACCGAATAGGCGCGTGACTCAATAGCGTTACGCAGTCGCGAGCCTCCTTCTCCGGTTGATGGCAATCCATACGGTTGCGGCCAGAACCAGCGTTCCGAGAATAATCAGGCCCCATTCGGAGAGGGTGGGGATAACGTCGCTGATCCTCGTGCCACTGCCGACCGTGCGCAGTCTGACATCGAGTGTGGTCGACGATAACGATGCGGGCACAGGAGCTGTTAGCTGCGTGCTGTAGTCGAGCGTTGCGTGCCCGGAGCCGCTGCTTGTGACGTAGGCGCCGGGGTCGATACTACCTTGCGCCACCAAGTCGCCGTCCTGCTTTACGTACCCGGAAGCAGCGAAAAGCACGCCGAGTTCGGGGCTGCTGATCTCCAACTCGTACGCGGCGCCGCCGGTGGTCAGCGGCATGCTGACGGTGGACAAGACGAGATCCTCGACATTGATGTCGATGGTCATGAGACCATCGCCGACCGCACTTTCCGGGCGCGTCCAGGTCGCGGTCGCGGTACGGATTACTTCGAAGCTGACCTCATCGACATCGTCCAGACCGGGATCGAGGACATTTGCCTGTTCGTTGATGTCACTGAAGCTGAGCTGCAACTGATTGTCCACGGTCCCTTCGATGGACCCCGTCTCGGCAAGCTCGAAGCTCGGAGGGAGCGGCAGGAGATCTGGTATGTCATCGGGGAGGGTGTACAGTCCGACAGATCGCGAATCGACCTCGATATATCCCTCGTTCTGGATCGTCGTGCTGTCGCTGTAATGGATTTTCGTCTTGCCCCATGCCCTGACCCTCGGTGTGTACGGACTCGGTGCTGGTTCCTTCACGATTTCGTGTACGATAAGCCCGGCTACGATGCCGGCGGCAACGCCGACCACGAAGATCGTGATGAGGCCCCAGTCGTCCGGTTCATTGGGCTCCGCCTGGGTCGGCACGGCCGCCGCAAAGAAGGTCAACGCGCATGCGGTGACCACGGCGGTGATACGACCGAAGACGGACTGCGTGAGTTGACTCATTTGTGGTCCTCCTCATTGAGGGTTGTCTGTAATTGGATCTCCCATCATCTTGTGTTCAATGCAGCGCTCGTCTCGTCAGTGAGCTGAACGGGTTGCCAGCGACTGGCCGTCGATCCAGGAGGTAACCTCTCTTAGCCCTGCACGAAGAGACGTTTCGGTCGAGATGATGTGCCGCTCTCGCCGAACGATCAGGAGACGAAATCTGGGTGTCGGGCCGGCAGAACCCCTCCTGTTTGTCACGGCGGCGGAGATCATCCGGAGGTATATCCGTGACCTGTTTCGCGATCTCGAGCGTTTTCGCGTGGGTTGGACTCCGTTAGAGGGTTTTTCCACCAAAAGACGTGACGATGGCCTCTTCCCGGCATGCGGTGAGAATGTGTCTCTCCGCCGTACGCGGAGAGACACACGATCCTATTTCGCAGGCGGTAAGTCTGCGATGGGTGCTTCTGTCAATCGTCCAGCTGCACGATCATCCGGCGAGTAACGGCACGATTCCGCTGTGCGTGGTACACGTTCGATAACACTGTGTGACAATTCCACCAGGAAGTGTCACTATCGAGCGGCAAGGCGGCGTATGTGGCGAGGGGAGAGATGGAAGCGACGGGCCAGATGCAGGAGATTGGTGCCGTTGTAGAGGTCGCGAATAGCCGTGTTGCGCCGCTCGTTGCTCCAGCGCTTGCCGGTCACGTACTTGCCGCCCGCGATCTCCAGGAATACACCCGTCAGTGTCTCGAGCTGCCTGGGCGGCAGCCAGGGCAAACGTCGACTGAGTTCGGTCAGCAACTCATCCGGGGTCAACGTGTCGGGCATGACGGGCCAGACCGTGATCATCTGCAGCACAGTTCAAGCCCACGATCGGATTCCGACCGGCTGCAACAAGAGACTTACAGCGAACGGCTGGTAACACCCACGATGTAGCTCATCGGGAATAGAGCGGATTCCTGCGGCCAAGTCAAGCGGGAAGCCCGTTCCCCGCCGGCCTGGCTTGGGGAAACGGGGGGGCAAGAGGCCCTCTTGTCTGCCGCGACGGCAACACATATCTTGTGTGCGACTATCCGTTCGGGAGCGACGATGCCTGCCAATCTGCCGCCGCAATACATCAAGCTCGAGGAGGAGTGCCGTCGGGAAAAGGACCCCAGGCGGCGGCTCGACCTGCTGCAGCAGATGTTCGCCGAGATCCCCAAGCACAAGGGCACCAGCCATTTGCAGGGCGAACTCAAATCCAAGATCTCCAAGACCAAGCAGCAGTTGCGCTCCGCGAAGAAATCGGGCGGGACACGGCAGGTCGCGCTGGATTATGTTCCCAGGGAAGGTGCCGGCCAGTTTGTACTGTTCGGTGCGCCGAACGCCGGCAAGTCGAGTATCGTCGGCGCACTCACGCATGCGCACGTGACGGTGGAAGAGTGGCCCTTCGCGACCCGCAAGCCGGTGCCGGGGATGGCCAAATGGGAGAATGTCCAGCTGCAACTGGTGGACACACCCTCGATCGCGCCGGAATACTGCGAGACCTATGTGTTCAACATCATCCGCACCTGCGACATGGCTGTCCTGGTCCTGTCGCTGGGTAATGATGACATACTGGAGGACTACGACTATGTCGTCAACCGCGTGCACGAGGGGAAGGTGAGGCTGGAAGGTCTGGTGGAGCCCGACCCGAACCTGCCGACCGCCATGCCCAAGCAGACGATAATCGTTGCGACCGGCCACGACCGCCCCGATGCGGCGATGCGCCTCTCGCTTCTGACCGATACGGTCGGCGGACGGGTCGCGGTGTTCCCGGTGAGCATACCGGAAAAAGCGGGACTGGATCCGTTCTTGAAGTGTTGCTTCACTTCGCTTGAGCTTCTGCGCGTGTACAGCAAAGCGCCCGGGCAGGCGGCCGACTATGACGATCCGATCCTGGTGCCGCACGGCGGGCGGGTCGCCGACGCGGCCACCGTGATCCATAAGGACTTTGCCCAAAACCTCCACCACGCGCGCCTCTGGAGCGCGACCAACCCGGCCTCTCAGGGGCAAAGAGTCCCGGCCGATCATAGACTTGAGGAAGGCGATGTGCTCGAATTCCACATTTGAGGGCGTCGGGCACGTATAACTGAGGAAACCGTCCGGTCGATCGCGTTGTTACAGCGTGAGGCGGACGGGACAACGGAGCAATGACGATGAAACGCTGGCAATGGTGGATGGTGGGTCTGGCTCTGGTGGGCGCGGTGTTCGCGCTTCTGATCGTCTTCTGGCCGAAGATCGTCGAGTGCGTGGAGCGCGGCTGGACGAACCGGCGGCGAAAAGACGAGGAGCCGGCCGAAATCGAAGCGCCCGAAGTCGCCGGTTGAGTTCCCGGGCCGACGGCATCGCGTCCGGAAGCGGTGCCCCGCCCGGTTTGCTTCCCGGCCATACTGAAAATGATTTTCATCTTGCCGCAGGGATGCCGGTGGCTTAACTTAATGGATAAGTATGGTCCCGTTTGGAGAGGCATGACCGATCGGGCACGGCAGGGGCACGGATGCGGACAGGAAAAAGTCTGAGCATGACCGAGGCAACGCAAACGCGGCGAAGGGAGGCCCACGTGACGCCAACCTCCCCACCTCTCACACGCGACCAGATGCTGTCGCTGTACCGGTGGATGTACACGGCCCGCCGTGTCGACGATATGGAGCGCAAGCTCAAGGCTCAATCACGGGTGTATTTCCAGATTTCGGGCGCCGGGCATGAGGCGGTGCAGGCCGCTTTGGGGCTCGTGGCTCGCCCGACCGTCGACTGGTTCTACGGCTACTATCGCGATCGGGCGCTGATGCTCGCGTTGGGGTATGCGGCGGACGAGATGCTCCTCGAAGCGGTCGGTGCGGCTGCCTCATCGTCGGGCGGACGGCATATGCCGTCGCACTGGTCGAGTCCGCGTTTGAACGTGGTCAGCCGCTCGTCGTGCACCGGCACGCAGTTTTTGCAGGCGGTCGGGTGCGCACAGGCGGCGCGTTACGCCCGGCATCAGAGCGCGATCACACCCGAACAGGTTGCGCACGATCCGGAGGAGATTACGGTCGTCTGCGGCGGCGACGGGACCACCTCGCAAGGCGAGTTTTTCGAGGCGGTCAACGCCGCCTGCCTGGAGACCGCCCACGGTCAGCTCCCGGTCTTGTTTTTGATAGAGGACAACGGTTACGCGATCTCGGTGCCCAAAATCCAGCAGACGGCGGGCGGCTCGATTTCGCAGCTTTTCGGCGGATTTGTCCAGGCCGGCCTTCTGGAAATCGTCGAGGTCGACGGCACCGATCCGGTCGCCTGTTACGAGGCCTTCAGGCGCATCGAGCCGCGCCTGCGCCAGGAACGCCGTCCGGTTCTGGTCCATGCCCACGTGATCCGGCCGTACTCGCACTCCGAGTCGGACGATGAGCGTCTCTACAAGACGCCGGAGATGCGTGACGATGAGGCGAATCGCGATCCGCTGAAGACATTCCCGGAATACTTGATCGCCCAGAAGATCGTCACCGAGGACGAACTCCAGGCGATGCGCGACGAAATCGACGCCGAGCTGTCCGCCGCGGCGGACCGGGCGTTGGCTGCGGCGCGTCCCGAACGCGGTTCGGTGTCGCTCTATGTGACCTCGCCTACGCTCAGTGCCTGTTCGAAGGAGTTCGCGACCGAG
>DATKYL010000206.1:0-2707 GCA_035528515.1 Acidobacteriota bacterium
CTCATTTCCGCGGGCGTGGACCGCCCTGGTAATCCGGTTTGATCTCGCGATCCTTCAGGAGCACCCAACCCCTATAGATACGAGCAGGTGCATGTGCCCGCCGCCACTTTCTTTACCAGTCTCCGGTCGTCTGGTTCAGGAGTCGCAGCCGCAGCATGTTCAGGGCTGCTTGGGAGGCCCGCAGGCGGATCATCTGACGGTTGCCCAGCAGGTGGATTTCTTTGGTTTCCGTTTCCCGCCCCTTGATGGCAGAGGCCAGCCAGACCGTGCCGACCGGCTTTTCCTCGGTGCCGCCGTCCGGGCCGGCGATCCCGGTGACGGCGATCGTGCAATCGGCGCCGCTACGTCGCAATGCGCCGTCGGCCATCGCCCGGGCCACCGGTTCGGAGACCGCCCCCTGCGCGGCGATCAACTCCGGATCGACTCCCAGAAGATCGGTCTTGGCCTCGTTGGCATAGGTCACGTAGCCGGCAACGACGTAGGCCGACGCGCCGGGCACATCGGTGAGGCGTTTGGCGATCAGCCCGCCGGTGCAGGATTCGGCGAGGGCGAGTGTCATCTGCCTTTCGGTCAGCAGACGGCCGATGACCGCTTCGAGGCCGATGTCTTCCTCGGCATATACGGCGGGGCCGATCAGTATCCGGGCCTCCTCCGTGAACGGATTCAGAAGTCGGGTCGCGTCGGCGCCGGACGCAGCGAAGCGTACCCGGACGCCCAACGCCGACGGCAGAAAGGCGACCGATACGTCGGCGTGTTTCTCCAAGAGCGGTTCAAGTGTTTCGTAAAGACGTGATTCGGTCCAGCCGGCGGTCGACCAGGTGATCGTCTGCGTCGTGACCCGTGCCTGCTCGGCGATCCGGGGTACGATGTGATCGGCGATCATCGGCTGCATTTCACGGGGTACGCCGGGAACGGCGATGAGCGTCCGGCCCTTGTCGGAGAGAATGATCCCGAGCGCGGTCCCGACCGCATTGGGGATAAACTCCGCGTCGCGCGGTTGCAGTGCCTGTGTATCCAAAAGCGCCGATATCGGACGTTTGGCCCGGGCGAAGCGTGCTTTCAGGTTGTCGAGAATGTCCTGATGGAAGATGAGCGGCCGATCGAAAACCCGGGCGATCGCCTTCTTGGTGACATCGTCGTTGGTCGGGCCGAGGCCGCCGGAGACAATCACCCAGTCGGCGCGGGCGAGCGACTCGCGGATCGCTTCGACGATGACGTCGTGATCGTCGGGGATCGCAATCTGCCGGGCGAGCGTGAGGCCGACTTTGGCCAACTGATCACCAACGTAGAGGGCGTTCGTGTTGAGCGTGTGGCCGCTCAGCAGTTCGGCGCCGATGGTGATCAGTTCGACGGTCATGGCCTCAAGGGTTGTTGAAGGGCGGCTGGAAGTGTGCGATCAGAGATTCTTCTACCTCTTTGCGGCCGAACGATGTCGCCACCCAACCCACCATGAGTTGTTTCTCGTAGCGCTTTTCGAGGCGTTCCTCGATCCCGGTCCGTTTTTTCCGGGACATGCGCCCGACGACCTCCTTGGTGGGGTGACGGAGAGGCTTGGGTGTGCGGGCGCGGAGGTTGGCGTACTGCCGGGCGAAGGTGTGTTGGGAGAGAAAGCGTAACTGCCTGATCCGTTCGCGCAGATTGTTGGACTCGCCCACGTACAACGGGCGGACGCGTCCGTGACCTCTTTCCCAAACACAGTACACTCCGGCCGTGAGCTTTCCGACCGGGAAGGTCGCGGCGATCTTCTCGTAGTCCAGCCGCGTTCGGTTTTTCCACATGCGTTCGAGGCAGCCGTCGGCGATCCAGTCGATGCAATCGGTGTCCAATTGGCAGAACGCGCGATTCCGTGTCATCGCTTGCCCTCCCTTGCAACGGGACTCAGACTCCAAACCACTCCGGTTGGAAGAATATCAACACCCGCACCGCGATATTGGTGTAGATGCCGGCCATGACGTCGTCCATGGTGACACCCCACCCGCCCGGAAGACGCTCGAAGCGGCGGCAGGGCCACGGTTTGACCACGTCGAGAATGCGGAACAGGACGAAGACGGGGATCATGACGTGCCAGTGCGTCGGCAGTGCGATCAGGGCGACGAAGGCGCCGGCGAATTCGTCGATGACGATCCGGTTTGAATCATGCCCGAACAGCGGCTCGGCCCGGCCCGATACCCAGATCGAGAGGAGGATCATGGCGACGGTGCCGACCGCGAATGGCCACGGGTTTTCAAGGCGCAAAAGTCCCCAGCCCAGAAGCACCGCGGGGATGGTACCCCAGCTTCCGGAGTAGGGCCGGATCATCCCGCTGCCCATTCCGGTCGCCAGCAGGGTGACGAGTGGACTCCGGCGCCAGGGGCTGACTGTTCGGTCGCCGGTCGTCTCCGGATTGGAGGACTCGGCTGTCGGTGTCACAGTGACGCGGTCGGGTTCGGTCATCGGGTCACGTTCTTGATCAGGTTGGCGTGTTTGATCACATAGTCGGCTCCGGTCAGGACGGTGACGACCATATTGACGACCATGAGCACGTCGAAGACAACGATCGTTGTCGGGCTCTCGAACATCTCCCAATGGTAGCCGAGAGGGACGAGCATCGCCTTCAGGTACACGAAAAGCAAAATGATGCCGATTGTCAGCATCTGTAGCGCGGTCTTGATACGGGCGCCGAAGGAGGGGATGATCAGCATCCCGCGGTAGGCGGCCAGGGAGCGCA
>DATKYL010000207.1:0-6688 GCA_035528515.1 Acidobacteriota bacterium
CGTCCACATCAGCAGCAACCCGCCTTGCCGCTGCACGACTTCTTCAGGGCGGCAATGGCCGTGCTGTCAACGGACCCGGTGAGTTGGCCTTGCACGCGGCCACCCACCAAGAGCAGCATGCGTGCGTCTTTCAGTGAGTCCGGCGGGAGTTTGGTCCGCGCAATGATATCTTGATTGGCGGGATCATCCGGGTCGATAACAAACAGCTCCGCTTTGTTCGCCGGCGCGTTCACATAGTCCGTCGCCGCGTTCACCAGTTGTTCCCCATTCGTCCGACCGTCGTCGCTGAAAACGAGCAGAACGTCCTTGCCGGTCTGCGCCACTTTGATGACTGCGCACATCCGGGGTGTTGGGAACACGACGTTCGCATTGAGGTTGATCAGCGCTTCCTCCGGGCCGCCCCAGGTGATGGCTTCGTTCGGGGCCTGGAACACAATCATCGTTTGGTTCGGCGCCATGCGGATACCATACTTCTTAAGGAGAGCGGCCGTCCGCGGATTGTCGAGGGCATGATACTCGATCGGTACCTGTCGTACCCCCCCCACCGTGTTAATCCCCTTCTCCAACTCCTCAAAATCAGAGCGGCCGGCAGGATGCAGGACGATCGCCTTGAACGTACCCTCCTCTGCCGGGGACGTCGTCGGGACCTGGGTTTGCGCGATCACATGACGAAATGCCGCGCTCTGACCGGCCGGGCCGGTCTGTTGGGCGTTGCTGGACAGGCCCAGAATCAGGACGAGCGCCAGCGCACACAGGATACTGCTGATGCCAATAGCCATTGTTCCATCTCCGTGTTGACGGTACACGTTGCCACGGACAGGTATACACCTGCCCGTCCCCTGCAATCCAAGAGGCTGACGGAAATGGATCAGATCAAGAGGGCGTGATGGCGTTGGTACAGTGGGGGGCCGTGCGTTTTCGTATCCGGAGGGAAAACGCCGAATAGCTTTTCGGTAAGCGGTGCCGAAGGTAGCAAGGGCGCCGCCAAGACCGCTTGAACGTGTTTCGAGTCTGGCTTCCCCTTCGCCTTGCGAATTACGAAATCTCCAACCCGGTCGCGCGTGAAGCAAGGGCACAACTGGCAGTCACCCACAAGCTTGGGAACTGCGGCATCACAGGGCGCAGCTTCTTCCTCCGGGGCCGCACCACCGCAGCATTCCTCTGAAGCGTCGAGATCACAAAGAGTTACGGCCGAAGACGCTCCGCACGCTCCGCCGACGCAGGCATCGGAACAGACAACCTCGCTGACCGGCGGTGCGAGAAACACCGCTGCCAGAACAAATACTATGATTGCCCGAAGACGTCTGCGCTTCATGGGAACTCTCAGTGCAACCTGCTGAACTGTCCCGTTTCGGCCTTCCTGAGCCTTACAGAGTCATGAATCGGCCGATCTGAACAGCCCCTCCAGTTAAATATACGATCTTCTCAGATTCTGTCAATAGCACTGTGCAACTCCGCGGGTGCGTGATTCCGTTCTCTCGTCAGGTTCTTGCCGATTTCGGGATGCCGATGGTGCCCCCAAACCACCCCCGCGTCCGCAGACAAAACCGCACCAGCATCACCATCCCCGGGACCTCGATCAGTTGAAGGCCTGTCTATTGTCTTCGGATAGAGGAGAACGTGTAGGGGGCGGTTTCAAACCGTCCCGGGCAGGTTTCAACACCTTCCCCTACGTCTCGTGGATTGTCGTCACCTGTGGGAGAACCGTAGGGCGGATGCTCCAACCGTTCGATTCCGCATCGCAGATCGATCGGCTGTACTCGATGTGTCGCGCAACTGCCGATTCCATGCATCCGCCGTCCCGCTAGCGGACAAACCACCCCCGCGTCCGCAAACAAAACCGGACCAGCATCACCATCACCGGAACCTCAATTAACACCCCGACCACGGTCGCCAACGCGGCGCCGGAGGAGAGCCCGAACAACATCGTCGCGGTCGCAATCGCGACTTCGAAATGGTTCGACGCGCCGATCATCGCGCTCGGGGCGGCATCCTCATACGAGAGCTTGAGCAGCTTCGCCAGCACATACCCCAACGCGAAGATCGCAATCGTCTGAATAAACAACGGGATCGCGATCCAGAGAATCGTCAACGGATTCGAGAGGATCACCTCGCCCTTAAATGAGAACAGCAGAATCAGCGTGATCAACAGGGCGATGATCGTAATCGGCGTCAGGATATGGAGAAACTTCTCTTTGAACCATGCCTCGCCCTTGGCGGCGATGATCCACCTGCGCGAGAAATACCCGGCAACTAAGGGCAGCGCGACATAGGTCCCGACCGACAGCAGCAAGGCCTGCCACGGCACCGGTAGCCGCCCGACCCCGAGCAGAAACCCGCCGAGCACACCGTAGAGGACCAACATGGTCAACGAGTTGATCGCGACCATCACCAAGGTGTGCCCGTCGTTCCCCTTCGACAGATACCCCCAGACCAGGACCATCGCGGTGCACGGCGCGATCCCCAGCAGAATGCACCCGGCCAGGTAACTGCGCCACAACGGGACTTGCAGCATCTTCACCCCGTCGTGCAGCACCACCTGCCCCGCCCCATACGTGCCGCCGAGGTCAAGATCGATGCCGAGCGGCATCTTGACATAGTCAAGCGCCTCGGGCCCGATGAAGGTCCGAAAGAGGGTGCCGAGGAAGAAGACCGCGATCGCGTACATCGTGAACGGCTTGACCGCCCAGTTGACAAAGAGCGTCAGCCCAACCGGACGCGCACTCTTCCCCGCCCGTACCACCTCGGCGAAGTCGATCTTCACCATGATCGGGTACATCATGAAAAAGAGGCAGACCGCGATCGGAATCGACACCACCGGCGCATCGCCGACGGTGATCGCCAGCCCGTCCAAAAAGGTCGCCACCCCCGGCGCGATCTTCCCAAGGGCAATCCCGACCCCGATGCACAAGAGCACCCAGACCGTCAGGTACTGCTCAAACCCGCTCATCCTGCGCGCGGGGGAGGGGGCGCAGGCTTCGGCTGATGCGTCTGTAGTCATGGGATGATGGTATGCAACACGGCAGCCGGTTTGGCAAGGGGAGAAGAGGAGAAATGAGCATGGGGGCGAAGCCAGCGACTGATTCCGGGAGCCTGGACTACGGCCCCGCGTCCGGCATCTGCCTGTAATCGTCGGGAAACTCCCGCGACAGCATCGTCCTGATGAGCCCCGTATGATTGAAGAACACGCCCTTGCCGTGCCGGTCACGTGAGGAACGTGTCATGGCTACTTGTTCCTGCATGGGTCGAAAAGTGGCGATGAGGTACGCCTCATGCTCCCGGACTGACGGCAGGTGTCTCGCTATCAGATCTCTAAGCTGCTCTACACGATCGATACCAACGCTGGTCAGTTCGCGATGGAGTACGTCGTACATCTCACGGTCGTCCTCGTGGTCGGTGGGCAGGTCTGCCTCGAGCACCGTCCTGATGACATCCACGTTCAACTCGTCTGTCGATTGAATCGACGGGATCGTGGACTGATGGGAGTCCAAGAGTCGATCGAACTCGATGTCAAGTACCTCGAGAAGGGCGGAACCCCGCGCAACGGCTCTGCGCATCTCGCGCGGCGTACCTGCCTCTCTCTTATACTGAAGGTGGGCCGAGAACTCCGCCCACATGTGCTGGGCGAGAGTCCGAATCTGCACTTCGGCAGACATGCCACCGACTCGAGCGAGTGTAGGGACTGCCCGCCATTTCTCGTCCAGCTCAACGACCATGTGGTATGAGGAATAGCCAAATTGATCATCTCCAAGCCTGTCCCCTGTATCCCGGCTCCTACGGACCGAAAAGTGATGCTTGAAGAGATCGCGCGTGCGGTCGACATCTCGGAGGAAGAGGAGGATTACTCGCATACCGACAAGGTCCTGGAGCTCAGTCAGCTTTGAAATGTTCACCGGGCCTCGGCGGATCTTCTCAGTGATGGAATCCCAACTCTTGAGACGGGACTGGATTGGGAACGCACAATGAATTCTCTCCGCCTCGAGTAGAGCCGTGACCTGCCGTTGCAACTCTTGGCAGAAGGAAACCGCCCCGTCCTTCAAGCCCTCGTATTCTTCCTTCCATCTCTTAAATCGTCTCGGATCGAGGTCCTGGAGTTGCGGCATAGCCATTCCCCTTCATGGACGATCTGGTCTTGGATCTCGAAGATGTAGATGTGAAAGCACGAATTCAATTACATCCTTGTGATTGCATCGGGCCCGGCGAGCGCCGACGGCCGAGAACATGACCCCGCTAATGGCGACACACGACTCTCTGTCCTCCAACGACTTGGGAACACGGGGTGGGCACGCCTGCTCTGCCCCGTGGGGTTGCCCACTCGCCACCGTCCACGGCCCTCGTGCAGTGGGTGACAGCTCGGCTGCGCCGTCCCCGGTAAGCCTCCCTGCTATTCTGATGCTTCTGGGCGTGGGCGCTACCTCCTACCGCCCATGAATCGCCGGATGAGTCTGAGGACTCCGCGCCGCAACAAGATCGTGAACGCCACTGCGCCTAAAGTGAGGAGAATCTGTGGGGAGAAAACAACCACTTGAGGCAGAGAGTCCATGTCCAATCGCAGAGGCTGCGCGTCTGGCGGAAGAAGGACAATTGCCATAATGCAGGCAACCGCGGGAAGGGCTAGGTATAGTATGGCAAAAGTCTGCCTGACGTGTCCACGAGCGCATAGCGATGAAATCACGACCCAGGATGAGAGGGCACTCGGAAGTCCCTCCCGCGGTGTCGGCGGCTGCCATCGTCCGATGGTGCTCACCATGATCCATGAGTACCACGCCGCACAGAGATACAGGACCGGAAATACTGCTATAAGAAGACCAACCTCAAAGCTGACTCCGATACTCGGTACAGTTACCCGGCTCTCAGTCGATTCCTCGAACAGTGTGACCTCAGGAAACTTCCTCCGTTCATTCACCAGAAACTCGTTGAGAGATGGCACGGTGAGTGCATCGACGTCCTGGGTGTCGAGGTAGTCCAAGACCTCATCGTAGGTCCCAGAGCGCTTAGCCGAGGGCACCCACTCATCAAAGAAGACCTCAATGAAATACGTGTCGGTCGATCCGAGCGGTGGGCTGAACACCCATGAATTCACGTCAGGAACGATGATCACTCGTGTGCGGAGGGTGTGGATGCTCCACAGAACGGCGAGCTCGTCGGCACCAATGCCTCGAAACGAACTCCCCATCACACGATACAAGTGCAAGATGTCGCCTGCCAGTTGGGCAGTCGATCGGGGTGTTCCAGAGTAACGCCTGCTGACCTTGGTCCCCATCGTCTTCAACGATTTAAGAAAGGCGTTCATATCTGCGTTATCACCGGAGTATGTCTCCGCAGCCTTGATTGCAGTATCCAATAGCTCTTTGATCTGGTCATACCAGTCCTCGGAGCTCTGGATCTGGTTGTATTCCTGGCTTGCGACAGAAAGACCGCTTTCCAGCGCTTTCAATGCGACGCGCATTTCTCGTGCGAACCCGGGAGAATGAGTTTGCGACGAGGTGGAGGCTACGAGGAGATAGAGTATAACTGAACACGACAACACTATCAGCAGACTCTGCACTCTCCTAACGCCCTGCAGCGCTCGCACAACCGAATCGAGAGTCGCGTTCGTAGACATTCCGATTCCTTCCTTCACTTCACATAACGTACTCTCTCTGGGGAGGTGACGCAAGGACGGCCCGAGGCCGTTCGAGGGTGAACCCTTGTAGGCCAGCAAAGGTCCGCCGGGAGGCAGAGGCGTTCCGGGTCGCGTAAGTCTTTCGTATTCCATTAGTTTCGCGAACATTCACAACCCCTACTGCAATTCCCGCAACCAATATATAGCTACATGCGTATATACGCATGGAGGAATGAGACGATGACTGAAATCCCTGCCATCTGTGTCGAGCTGCCCCCCGCGCTGCGGGCGCTCGCCGACCCCACCCGTCTCAAGATCATGCTGATGCTCGAGGGACGGCCCCGGACGGTGGGGGAGATCGTCGATTTCTTCGATTTCTCCCAGCCGACCATCACCCGGCACCTCCAGACCCTCTTGGCGGCAGGGCTGGTCAAGCGCGAGAAGAAGGGGCAGAGGGTGACCTACGCCGCCAACCCGGAGAGCATCCGCGAGGTCTGTATCGACCTCACCGGTTGTTTCCCCTCCTGCTGCTGTACCGTCGAGGAACCGAAACCGAAGAAGACAACCCGCGGGAAAACCGGCGCGGGCTCAGATAAAACGGCCCGCAAGAGCTGCAACACCCCGAAGCCGAAAGGAAGAGCCCAATGACCCGTTTTCGTGTACCGCGCGCGGCCCATTGTTGTGAGGGCGCGCCACGAAGGTCCCGGGCAGGACATTAAAAGGCCCGTCCAGCCTCAAGCCGGAGGGTTCCCCCTGGGGGGCCCTCCTCTTCTTTGGGTTTGACCGGACAGGCCTCTATTCTAATTGTCGGCGATCCAACCCCGGAACACAAGAGCTCTTCGCATCGCAATCCGAGTCGTAGGTCAGGAGCCCCGCGCCGGCTATGGAATCGATTGCACTGGCGGTGAGATGCGCGGTGCTCCTGACCTACAGTCAGCAGGTAGGGCACTGCGCGCCTTATCGAGAAATCCAGCTATGGAGTTATTGCCCGATCGTAGAGGCGACCCCGTGTGGTCGCCTGCGGGAGTGGCACCGCCGAGCTACTCGTACCGCAGTGCGATGATCGGATCCACCCGCGCTGCC
>DATKYL010000208.1:0-10683 GCA_035528515.1 Acidobacteriota bacterium
TGCCGCCGCCGTCGTCTCCCGTCTCGAAGAAGAGAATATCGTATCGCGCGTTACCCCGCGAACACTGGCGTTCGGCATGATCACGTCGCCGGCGAACGCGAATTCCATCAGTGTCATTGGCATTCGTCCTTCGACCGAGAGACATCTGTCGCAGATAGATGAGGCGATCACCGAGGGGAATTACTTTTCCGGTGACGATATGCACGACGTCGTTATCGGCCGCAAACTCGCGGAGATTCTCGAAGTCGGGCTCGGTGAACGTGTCGTCCTCACCGTGGCCCAGGCTGCGACCGGTGATTTGTCTCAGGAGATGTTTCGTATCTCCGGGATCTTCCACTTCAACGTGCCGGAGATGGATCGCGCGACCGCATTCATCCGGCTCGACAAATCCCAGCAACTTCTCGGGCTGGGTGACCGGATCCACGAGATCGCCATTGTCTTCACCGATCCGAAGTATGCCCGGGACGACCGTGACGGCTTCTGGGGCAGGTACTCCACCGACGGCAACGAGGCGGTCGGTTGGACCGTGCTCTTGCCCCAATTGGAGGCCGCCTTCGAGCTGTCGGAGTTCAGCACGCTGCTTGTCGGAATTATGCTCTTCGGCGTTGTCGCCCTGGGGATCGTCAACACGCTGTTCATGTCGCTGCACGAGCGGATGTTCGAATTCGGCGTTCTGCGCGCGGTCGGCACACGTCCGCGCGCCATGGGCACGCTGATTCTGCTCGAGGCGGGCGCACTTGCGGTCATGAGCATACTCCTGGGCGCGATCATCGGCTGGTTGGCCACGACCGTGACCGCCCACTACGGAATCGACTACACGGGAATCGAGTTCGCCGGGGTCACGTTCCGCGATCCGCTCTACCCGATCCTGCGGTTCGGGCAGTTTGTCGTCTATCCCGTCTGGGTCTTCCTGTTCACCGTCATTATGGGGCTTTACCCCGCGGTCTTTGCGGCCCGCATGTCGCCGGTGCGCGCGATGCGCAAGAGCATGTAGGAGGCGCCGTCATGAAAGCAGACATCGAGAACGAGGTCATCGTCGCCCGCGGGGTGGAGAAGGTCTACTCGGACAACGGCGTGCCGGTCCGTGCGGTCCGCGGGATCGATTTGACGATCGCCCGCGGTGAGTTCACTGCCATCGTCGGCCCGTCCGGGTCGGGAAAGACAACGTTTCTCAACGTTATTTCCGGCCTCGATACCGCGACCGGAGGCGATGTCTGGCTTAACGGCCGCAAACTGACCGACATGAGCGGGCGGGAACTCTCGGACTTTCGGCGGGACAGCGTGGGTTTCATCTTCCAGGCCTACAATCTCATCCCGGTACTCACCGTCGAAGAAAACGTCGAGTACATCATGCTCCTCCAGGGTGTGCCGACCGTCGAACGGCACCGTCGCGTCGAGCGCATCCTCGCCGATCTGGGATTGGCCGACTTCGCCGGGCGACTCCCCACGAGACTCTCCGGCGGGCAGCAGCAGCGGGTGGCGGTCGCGCGGGCGATCGTGTCCGAGCCGGCGCTGATTCTCGCCGATGAACCCACAGCCAATCTGGATTCGCAAACCGGCGCGGAGCTGCTTGACATGATGCGTGAACTGAATGAGACGCGCGGCATGACCTTCTTGTTCTCCACGCACGACCAAATGATCATGGAACGCGCCAAGCGTCTGGTCACACTCAGAGATGGTCTGGTCGCCAGTGATGAGCCCGGCCCCGGGGCGGCCTGATCGCTCAGACGGTTCGGATGACGACAGGGACGGCTGAACTATGAGACACATTTCATTGGCGGTGGTCGCATTACTCGTTGGTGGCAGTACGAACATTCACGGGGAGCCGCTTGCGATCAGCGGCTACTACAAGAACTTCTTCGTTGTCTACGATGCGCCGCGCATCGGGAGTGTGAATGGGAACGTAGACACACCCGCCGCCGGCATCGTCACCAACCGCCTGCGGCTTGATCTCCGTCTGCGCGGATCCGACAACATATCAGCGCATCTGGCGTATGATCTCGTTCCCCGGGTCCGACCCCGCTCCTCTCTGCTCACCCTGTCGGGGAGCGGACTGTTTGAGGTCCCCGCATATCGAGCGTTCGATCTCAAGCGGCGCCTCTATCCCGATCAGGAAAGCGACGTGCAGAACATCGATGTCATTCAGAACCTGGACCGCGTCCTGGTCACGCTCCGGACCGGAGTGGCGGATCTCACCTTCGGACGGCAGCCGATCGCCTGGGGGTCGGCACGAGCGGTCAACCCGACCGACGTCCTCGCCCCGTTCAGTTTTGATGAACTCGATGTGGAGGATCGCCGCGGCGTGGACGCCGTCCGCGCCCGTGTGCCCCTCGGCACGATGAGTGAACTCGACGTCGGCTATGTCTTCGGCGATGATTGGGCGTTCGATCAGAGCGCTTTTTTTGTGAGCGGGAAGGCATACGTGGCACGCACCGACCTCACTCTGATGCTGGTGGGTTTTCGCGAGAATCTGATGGTCGGGCTTGACCTGGCCCGCGCCGCCGGGGACGCGGGTCTATGGGTGGAAGGCGCGTATGTTCTCACCGATGTATTCGACACCGATGCCCGCGAGGATGCGGCGGACTACCTGCGGGTGACAGTGGGAATGGATTACGCGCTGAGCGGTACCATCTACGGTTATGCCGAATACCACTTCTCCGAGGCGGGAGCGGGGGACCCGGGACGTTACTTTGAACGTCTCCGCACACCGGGATTCACCGACGGGGCGGTCTATTTGCTCGGACGGCATTACTTCATACCCGGCGCCACCTGGGCCGTCACGCCGCTGATCACCTGGAGTGCGCAGGTGATCGTCAACGTCGAGGATCCCTCGACGCTTCTTGCCCCGCAGGTCGAGTACAACATCGCCGAGAATGTCTATCTATCGGCCGGCGCGTTCATCGGTCTGGGCCGGGGGCCGGTGGAAGTCGCGGACCCGGCGAAGATCGTCGACATCACACTCCGCTCCGAATTCGGCAGTTACACCGACTTCTTCTTCACGTCGTTTCGCGCCTATTTTTAGAGAGTGATCGCAGCGATTGCGCAGCGGGAGTCGCCCTAACAGATCCGCGGCAACTGCTCGCCGCTCATCATGTCGATCATGCGGCTGGTGCCGATCGGGCTGGTCATCGTCACGATCGGGGAGGTATCGTCCGTGACGTGGCCGATCAAAATCGCATCGGTTCCCTGTGGGTGGGCGCGCATGATCGCCAGGGCGCGGTCGGCGTCCGCCGGATCGACGAACGCCACCAGACGGCCCTCGTTGGCGACATAGAGGGGATCGAGTCCGAGAATCTCGCAGGCGCCGCGCACGCCGTCAGTCACCGGGATCGAACGTTCATCAAGGGTGATCTGGACTGATACCGCCTCGGCAATCTCCACCAATGCCGTGGCCAACCCGCCACGTGTCAGATCGCGCAGGCAGTGGACCGCGATCCCGGCATCCAGGAGTTGGGCGACCAGTCCCGACAGATCAGCCGAGTCGCTTTCGGTTGTGGTCTCGAACGACAAACCCTCGCGTTCCGACATCACCGCGATCCCGTGGCGGCCGACGTCGCCGTTCAACAGAATCGCGTCGCCAGGTCTCACACTCTCCGGCATGATTGCGAGTTCGTGTTCGATGATCCCGATCCCCGCGGTATTAATATAGACGCCGTCGCCCTTATTGCGGTCCACCACTTTGGTGTCGCCGGTGACGATCCGGACTCCGGCCTGCGACGCGGCGTTCTGCATCGAAGAGACAATCCGCCACAGCGTTTCCATGGCGAGTCCCTCCTCAATGATAAATCCGGCGCTCAGAAGTAGCGGCCGGGCGCCGCACATGGCGAGATCGTTCAGGGTGCCGTGCACCGAGAGACTGCCGATATCGCCGCCGGGAAAGAAGAGCGGCTCGACCACGTAGGAGTCGGTCGTAAACGCCAGCTTGGCGCCGCCGAACTGCGTCACCGCGCCGTCGTGACGCCGGCCTGGTCGCTCGCTCGGGAACGCCGACAGGAACACGCGGTCGATCAACTGGTGCATCAACCGCCCACCGCCGCCGTGGGCCAGGAGCACATGCGGATACTCAGCGATCGGGAGCGGGCAGTTCAGCGCGATGTCCGGCGGTGTGCTCATGCATCCCCTCTGTGTCTGGAGACAGGGTGGCCCGGACGTTCGTCCGGGTCTCTTACACTCCGGTTCTGCTCAAGAGGTGTTCCAACATGCAGGCTGCCGAGAGGTGTGCACATTTGGGAGTTGCCATAGAGGCTCTTATGAGACCCGGACCAGGTGTCCGGTCCCCCGGTGGCGCGCTTAACGTTCGAAGATTTGTCATGCCCGTGAAAACGGGCATCCATCGCCCCGGTGCGGTTCCTGAATTCCCGCGTTCGCGGGAATGACTCGCGCAGGAGTGTGGTGTTGAAAAGCATCTGCGGCTCAGACCTTCTTCCCATGCGCGGCAGCATCGGTCGCCTGCGGCCGCCGGTAGCGATAATACGCGGCGCAGGCGCCCTCCGTCGAGACCATGGTTGCGCCGAGTGGATGTTCGGGCGTACAGCGGCTGCCGAAAGCTGGACACTCGGGTGGTTTCATCACCCCTTGCAGGATGAGGCCGCTCTGGCACTCGGGGGATTCTTCGACGGCATGTTCACTCACGTCGAAACGTGAGGCGGCATCGAATGAGCTGTATTTCACACGCAGGGCGAGGCCGCTGTGCGGAATCTCACCGATGCCACGCCACTTGCGTGCCGTCACCTCGAACACTTCGCGCATCGCCTCCTGGGCATGCCGGTTCCCCTCTCGCGACACCGACCGGACGTACTGGTTTTCGACGGTACTGCGACCCTCCTCGAGCTGTCGGACACACATGGCGATACCCTGCAGCAGGTCGAGCGGTTCGAAACCGGTGACGACGATCGGCACATGAAAACGCTCAGCGATCGCTTCATACTCCCAGTACCCCATGACCGCACAGACATGCCCGGCCGCGAGAAATCCCTGCACCCGATTGCCCGGTGAGGCGAGAATCGCTTCCATCGCCGGGGGCACCAGAACGTGCGAAACCAGGATGGAGAAATTCTTCAGGCTTTCGCGCGCCGCCTGGCAGACCGCCGCGGCGTTGCCGGGGGCGGTCGTCTCGAAACCGACCGCAAAGAACACGACCTCGCGGTCGGGGTGGCGGCGGGCGAGCGCGACCGCGTCGAGCGGCGAATAGACGATCCGCACATCCCCACCCTCCGCCTTCACCGCAAAGAGGTCCGTCCCGGATCCCGGCACGCGCAACATGTCACCGAACGAACAGAAGATGACGTTCGGTTGCGCGGCGATGGTGCAGGCTTTGTCGATCAGTTCCAAAGGCGTCACGCACACCGGGCAGCCGGGGCCGTGAACCAGGGAGATCGTGTCCGGGAGGAGTTCGTCGATACCGAACCGGGCGATCGCATGTGTCTGTCCGCCGCAGACTTCCATGATCGTCCACGGCCGCGTGGTGAGCCGCGCGATCGCCTCCGCGTAGCCGCGCGCCGCCGCGGGATCGCGGTATTCATCCATGTACTTCATGCCGTCTCGGCTCCTGCGTCCTCGAGATCACCGATTTCGCGCAGATACGCGAAAACAAGGTTCGCCTCCTGCTCATCGATCGTGTTGATAGCGAACCCCGCGTGGACCAGGACATAGTCGCCGACGGCGGCCTCGGGCACGTAGGCCAGATTAACGTCTTTGGCCACACCGCCGAAGCTCACCTTGCCGCTGCGTGTGAGCGGGTCTTCGTCGGTGATGCTAAGTACCTTTCCCGGAATCGCGAGACACATGGCGTTTACGCTCCCTCATGCCGGCGGCCGGCGGCGACAATCTGGCCGAGCGCGATCCCCCCGTCGTTGGGGGGAATGCGCTGATGCCAGTAGACACGGATGCCCTCATCCCGCAGCCGCACGATCATCCGCTCGGTCAGATACCGATTCTGGAAACACCCACCCGATAAGGCGACACGGTCGTCGCCGCGATGCCTCACCACCGAGACCGCCATCTCAACCAACGTGTTGTGAAAGACCGCTGCGATTTCTCCGGTTGAGATGCCGCGCTCCCTGTCGGTCAGAATGTCCTGCAACATGGGTGACCAGTCCAGTGTCATATCCTCGGCGGCCGCGGCGGGCGGCTCGAAGCGGTACAAGCGACCAACATCGTGGCCCCAAACGGCGAACTCCAGCTCCATCGCCGCCTGGCCCTCAAAATGAGACACATGGCGGATGTCCAGAAGCGAGGCGACGGCGTCGAACAACCGACCGACGCTCGATGTCAAAGGAGAGTTGATCCCCTGTTTCAGCATCCGCTCGATATTGCGTTTCTCGGTCTCGGAGAACTGCTGTAGTGGCGGGAGAGAGCTCATCCCCTGGAAATCTCCCCCGCTGAATTCATACAGGATGCCGAGGGCCGCACGTCGCGGTTCGCGGACGGCAACATCACCCCCCGGAAGCCGAAACGGGCGCATGTGGGCGACCCGTGTGAAACCGCTGTCGGAGACATGGAGAAACTCGCCACCCCAGACCGTGCCGTCGGTTCCGAATCCGGTACCATCCCACGCGATTCCCACAATCGGCGCTTCGAGTTCGTTTTCCGCCATGCAGGCGAGAATATGGGCGTAGTGATGCTGCACCCGCACCAGCGGTAGTCCCGATTTTTCGGCCAGACGGGTCGAGGCATAATCGGGATGCAGGTCGCAGGCGACGACCTGCGGATGCAAGTCGTGAATCCGGGGAAACGTCGCGACCGCGTCCTGAAGAGCGCGAACCGCTTCGGCTGATTCCAAATCGCCGATGTGCTGGCTGACGAAGACCTCACGTCCCATTCCCGTGGCGATCGCGTTCTTGAGATGCGCGCCGACCGCCAGCGAGGGTGGTACCTCGGTGGACAACGGGATCGGCAACGGTGCGTATCCACGCGCTCGGCGCAGCACCTGCTCCCGCTCCATGATCACACGGACAATTGAATCGTCGATATGACGATGGATCGGACGGTTGTGCACCAGGAATAGATCGGCCACGTCCAGCAGGCGTGTCAGCGCCTCGCGCTCGTCGATGCAGATCGGTTCGTCGGACAAATTGCCGCTGGTCGCCACGACGGGACACTGCAGGGTGCTCATGAGAATATGATGCAGCGGCGTGTAGGGGAGCATAACCCCCAGCCAGGGATTGCCGGGAGCGACTTCGACGACTACGCGCGCGTCGCCGTCGGCGCGCCGCCGGAGAAGCACGATCGGCGCTTCCGGTGCAAGCAGCAATCTCTCTTCGAGCGGCTGCACGTCGCACTCCGCCCGGACAGCGGTGAGCGACGGGAACATGAGGGCGAAGGGTTTCTCCTCGCGGGCCTTGCGTTTTCTCAGCCGGACGACCGCGTCACGGTTGCAGGCGTCCACGATCAGGTGAAAACCTCCCAGACCTTTCACCGCGACGATCTTGCCGCGCGTGACGGCCGCGGCGGCGGCCAGAAGCGCCTCATGATGGGTTGCGCCGACAACCCCTGTGCCGTTCCACAATTGCAGATGTGGTCCGCAGGTCGGGCAGGCGTTGGGCTGGGCGTGGAATCGCCGGTCCCGAGGATCGTCATACTCCGCACGACATTCGGGGCACATCGCGAAGTGCCGCATCGTTGTGCGTGGCCGATCGTAGGGGAGAGCTTCGATAATGCTGAACCGGGGACCGCAGTTGGTGCAGTTGGTGAACGGGTACATGTAGCGACGGTTCGCCGGATCAAGAACGTCGTCAATGCAGTCGCTGCACGTCGCGATATCAGGAAGGATCAGCGCGGTCCTGGCACCGTCGTTCTCGCTGGGACGGATCTCGAAGCCCACATAACGGACTGG
The DNA here is from genome assembly GCA_035528515.1 of Acidobacteriota bacterium. Lineage (GTDB taxonomy): Bacteria > Zixibacteria > MSB-5A5 > WJJR01 > WJJR01 > DATKYL01. The sequence continues at coordinate 7,835 of DATKYL010000208.1, forward strand.
ATCGAAATAGGAATGCTCGAGACTCTGGATCGAGGCGCGGGGCGGTTTCTCCCGTTCAAGGCGATCCAGGAACTCCCGCAACCGCGGACCGTCGCCTTCAACTTCAATGGTGACCCCGCGGGGAGAGTTGTTGACCCATCCCATCAATCGGAGGTCGGTCGCCAGACGGTAGACGAAGGGCCGGAAGCCGACCCCCTGGACCGCACCCCTGAGGGTAATCCGCAGGCGCTGGGTTTTGCCCCCCGCCTGGGTGTCAGGCTGATCTGCCAAGGTATCGCTCTTCTGAGTCACCGCAGGTCCCACCGGATGGGTATCGGATATCGGAGGTCATCGGCTACCGCAACAGCTTGTCCGGCAGCGGATTTGCCGCGTCGCCCCGGGTTGTGTCTTACGGATGTCCCGCGATGCTCCCCGTGTACCCCCGACCATTCAAGGTTCCCGCGTCCGGGAAGTCAATGCAGGACACCGTCTGCCGATAGTCACGCATGGGGGCTCCACCGGCTCGAATCGGCTTCTGGTTCGGCAGGTGGGTGCCCCCTTTCGGATGTGCGGGACGCAGAGCCGCCCGCGCTTGCAGGGAGGCTCTCCTCCGTATCAGAGGCCGTCACGGCCTGTCTGCGCGGTGTTCTGCGGCACCCGAATCCGATAACCGCCCAAGAAACGTACGTGATTGTGTAAGTAGTTTGTGACAAAAATCACAACATAAGACCGTTCAGACTATTGATGTCTGAGTCTCGGACGTGCACTTTAATGGAGACGGCGGGAAGAAGAGACACCGCCAGACATTATGTGTTGGTGTACGCAGGTCGCGGGGATGTCGATTTGACAGGCCAAATCCTGAAGGTACCGCTCGAATCTTCGTGTATAACTGAATCGGAGAGTCATCTATGATATCACATGGCCTTGTGAATAATATCACGATAGCCGTCGCGACCGACTGTCCGCGCGGGACGCAGGAGGACCACCATGCGTGACCGTCCCATCACCCGGGAGGTGAAGTACGAGGCGGAACTGCAACCCCGATTCGGCCAGCGAATCGCCTCGATTCCAGGGAACGAGAAACTCTCGAGCTGCATCCAATGTGGCACCTGCAGCGGCACCTGCCCTCTGAGTATCTACATGGATTACACGCCGCGCCGCATCATCGCCATGACACGAGCCGGTTTCAAGGACGAGGTACTGAGCAGCTTCACCATCTGGTTGTGCGCCTCGTGCTACGCCTGCACGGTGGAATGCCCGAAGGAGATCGGAATCACGGATATCATGTATGCCCTCAAGCGGTACGCGATCCAGGAAGGGGCATGCCGCAAACGATTCCCGATTTCGGTTCTTGCCCGCGAGTTCTTCGGCGCCGTTCTGAAATACGGCCGATCCCCTGAGGGCCGGGTGCTTCTGCGGCTGTATCTGAAGAGCAATCCGTTCCAGATGCTCCGAAACAGCCGCCTCGGCCTGCGCCTGCTCATGCGGGGTCGCTTCGGACTCGGGGCTGATTCCATTCGCCAGAAAGACCAACTCCGCACGCTGATGCGTACGATCGACTACAACAACGGCAACGGGCGTTCAGTATCCACTGAAGGGAGGCCCGTATGAAATACCTCCACTACCCCGGTTGCTCTCTGAAGGGCTCCGGCAGAGCGTACGAGGAATCCTTGCTGGCGGTTTATGAGGCGCTCGGTGTCTCGGTCGAGGAACTGGACGATTGGAACTGCTGTGGCGCGACCGCCTATATGGCCGTCGACGAACTGAAAGCCTTCGCGCTGGCCGCCCGGAATCTCGCGCTGGCGGAAGGCCAGCACGCCGGCCAGAACGGTGACGATGGTGGGGCCTGCCTGGTGGCTCCCTGCAGCGCCTGCTTCCTCGTTCTGTCGAAAGCCAAGCGATACATGGAGGAGTATGGTGAGGTCGGCCGGCGCATCAATGAAGCTCTGGCCGCGGCGGGGCTGCCGTACCAAGGTCGCATCGCAATCCGCCATCCACTCGATCTTTTTATCAATGACGTCGGTCTCCCGGCGATCGCCGCGCGGGTGCGGCGTCCTCTGCACGGCCTGCGCGTCGCCTGCTACTACGGCTGCCAACTCGTCCGACCCTACGCCACGTTCGACGATCAGTTCGATCCGCAGACCATGGATCGACTGTTGCGGGCACTGGGTGCCGAAACGGTCGACTGGCCGCTGAAGACACGGTGTTGCAGCGGATCGCTGACCGGTACCATCCCCGACGTCGGCCTGCACTTGAATCACATTCTGCTCAAGGAGGCGCGGCGTCACGGGGCGAACGTGGTGGCCACGGCCTGCCCCCTCTGTCAGTTCAATCTCGAGTGTTTCCAGGATCGGATGTCGCGGCGGTATGGCCGGGAGATCCACACCCCGGTACTCTATTTCACCCAACTGATGGGCGTGGCGCTCGGACTGCCGGACAAGACACTCGGTCTGCAGCGTCTCTTCGTGCCGCTCAATAAAGATCAGATTCAGCCGGAGGGGGTGCAACATGTCGGAGTTTGACGCCCAGTCGAACGGCGCTCCCAAGATCGGCGTCTATGTCTGCCATTGCGGGGTCAACATCAGCACCAAGGTCCGCATCGCGGACGTCGTCGCGTTCGCGGAGACTCTGCCCCACGTGGTGGTAGCGCGCGAATACAAGTTCATGTGCTCCGACCCGGGGCAGGAGTTGATCCAGAAAGACATCCGGGAACTCGGTGTCAGTCGCGTCGTGGTCGCCTCCTGTTCGCCGCTGATGCATGAGGCGACATTCCGGCGGGCGACGGCTAACGGCGGCCAGAATCCCTTCCACTTCCAGATGGCCAACATCCGGGAGCACGTCAGTTGGGTGACGCTCGATCCGGAGAAGGC
>DATKYL010000209.1:0-2698 GCA_035528515.1 Acidobacteriota bacterium
ATCGGGAATCAATCGCCCGGTCTACGCCTTGACGGTCTACGACAACACTCTCATTGCCGGGGGAAGGTTCACGTCGGCGGGGTCCGAGGCGGCTGACAGGATTGCTGCCTGGGATGGGACGTCGTGGTCGCCGCTCGGATCGGGGATGAATGACTATGTCTTTGCACTAACAGTCTACGATGGGCGTCTGATAGCAGGGGGTTGGTTCACATCGGCAGGTGGCACGCCTGCCGGCCGTATTGCCGCCTGGAATGGCTCTTCCTGGGCGCCCCTCGGATCGGGGATGGATCACTATGTCATGGCCCTGACCGTTTACGACAACCACCTGATTGCCGGAGGATGGTTCACCACGGCCGGAGGGACAGCGGCCAATAGGATCGGCGCCTGGGATGGCACCTCGTGGGAGTCCCTGGGATCGGGGATGGATAGCCCGGTCTCCGCCCTGACGGTCTACAACAATCACCTGATCGCGGGGGGCGGCTTCTCCACAGCAGGAGGTGTGGCGGCCAGTTGTATTGCCGCCTGGGACGGCACGTCGTGGGCACCTCTCGGATCGGGACCAAATGGCACAGTCTGCGCGCTGACAGTCTACGATGACCGGTTGATCGCCGGTGGGTATTTTGGTACTGCCGCTTGGGATGGCACCTCGTGGGAGTCACTGGGAGCGGGGATCATCGGCCGGGTCGACGCCCTGACAGTCTACGACGACACTCTGATCGCAGGGGGGAACTACACGATCATCGGGGGCGTGGAACAAAACCCGGTTGCGGCATGGAACGGAGACGCGTGGGTACCGCTCGGATCGGGAATGAACAGCATAGTCGCGGCCCTGACAGTCTACGATAGCTGTCTGATCGCGGGCGGGAGCTTCTTTAAGACGGAAGACAGGGTTGTGGCGTACGTGGCATCTTGGAGGAAGTGGTACGTTTGCGTCTGCGACTGCCACGCCGATCCCGAGTGCGACGATGCCGTCAACGTCCTCGACGTGGTGCTGGCAGTCAACACTGCCTTCCGCGGCGCCGACCCGATCGCAGACCCGCTGTACACCTGCCCGTATGTCACCACCGACGTGACCTGCGACGGCGTCACCAACGTCCTCGACGTCGTGCACTTCGTCAACGCGGCGTTTCGGGGCGGCGACCCGGCGGTCGAGTTCTGCGAGCCCTGCCCGTAGGCGGGCCAGTTTTCCTATTGTGCGCCCCCGGCCGGTCTCCTACCATTCCTCCCGTAACGGGGGATCGGCCCGATGTTTGAACCTTACCTGTGCCCACACTGCGGCAAGGCCGCCGAGATCGACCTGCAACGTGAATTAGAGGCCGGGGAGACCGACCTCCGGCGCTCGATTGACGGGCGGCAGAACCTCAAACTCGATCTGCCGAAACGCCTCTTAGTGATCTGCAATCATTGCGGGCGGCAGATGGTGATTCACCCCAGCGGATAGAGGGAAGAGACCATGCCCAACTCGATCCCACCGGTGGACCGCAACGGACCCAAGGCCGGCAGAATGCCGACCGACGACGATCTCTTCTGGCCGGAGGCGATGCGCGAGGTCCAGGCCGGGGTCATGCACTCGGCGCAGACCGCCGCGGCCTGGGTCATCGCCTGGGCGCTGGTCGGGTGGACGGTCGTCACGGTCGGCCTGATTACTGGGACTGTCGGGCGGACGCCACCCGTGGCGATCAGTCTGATTCTCTGGCTTCTGCCTTTGGTCTGGTGGTCGCTGGCCGCGATCTGGGCGCTCCGTGTCTTCTCGGTGCGCCGTTACCGCTACTTCGCCAACTCGCCCGACTCGGCGCACAAGGGCGTCTTACGGATCGGCCGCAAGAAGACGGAACATCTGTATTGGGCCGGGGGACTGTGGGCGGCGGGGGTGCTGTCATTACTCGCTGCCGTCATATACGAAGTCTTACTCCGAACCTGAAGACCCGGGCGCCGATCGGGGCGTCTATCCCTATGCTCCGCACCCTCCGCATCCGCAACTTCGCGATCGTCGATACGATCGACTTCGACGCCCGTCCCGGCCTCACTGTCTTCACCGGCGAGACCGGTGCGGGGAAGACGATCATCGTCGAGGCGATCCGATTTCTCCTCGGCGGCCGGGCTTCGTCGGAGATGATTCGCACCGGCGCGGATACAGCCGTGGTCGAAGGACTGTTCGACGATCTGCCGCCGTCGGTGCAGGCTGAACTCCCGGAATCAGCGACCGAATCGATCTGGCTCCGCCGCGAGATGGTTCGCGGCGGCGCAACGCGCTGTTTTCTCGACGACCGGCAGGTTACTCGGACGATCCTTCAGAAAATCGGCGCTCAACTCGCCGATCTCTGTGGCCAGCACCAGCAGCAACAGCTTCTTGATCCGGCGCGGCACATCGATCTCCTCGACGAGTCGGCCGGCGCCGATGATCAGATCGCCCAGGTACGGCAACTCTATAATGAACTGACCGAATCGAGACGCGAACTCCAAGCACTCCGCGCCGAAATCGCACGCCTGCGCGAGCAGGAGGAGTTGCGACGATTCCAAATCGCCGAGATTCGCACCGCTGCCGTCGAACCGGATGAAGACGAACGGCTCAAGGGCGAGATCGAAATCCTCCGCAACGCCCGCCGTCTCTCCGAGACCGCCGAGCGGGCGCTGGCGGTGCTGTCGGACGAGGACGATGCGGTATCCGTCGCGCTCGGACGGCTGCTGCGTGACGCCG
>DATKYL010000210.1:0-3661 GCA_035528515.1 Acidobacteriota bacterium
CCGACATCATCTGATGCATCGGGCAGCCACGGGCGGTTAAAGTCATGTCCACCGATACGTTTCTGCTGTCATCGACCCTGATATCATAGATCAGGCCCAGATCGACGATCGAGACCATCGGGATCTCAGGATCGAAGCAGAGACGCAGTCTCTCCATAACAGTTTCTTTCGTAATCACAGATGCACCTATCACAACTCTTAGTACCCTTCTGGGCTCATGCGGTTCCCGGGGTTTTTTCTCTCACACAGCCGGTGCCGGGGAGGGTGCGACGCCTGACTGGAGGGGACAGTACGTCGGGGAGTGGTGCGCGTGTCCCCTCACCAAGAAAGATACGTGTATCCCTATGGTTCGCAACAACAAAAATCGAGCAGAATCGTCTTGACCACGCCGCCACACAGGCCGTAAGTTTTTGCCCGACCGGGGGTTGGGTTGGCCGCTCGGCGGCCGGCGCCCCCAAGTCGTTTTGAATCATTTGCTTCCGCAAATCCTGAGACCCCAGGAGGCGATGTGGACCAACCGAATCAGACTTCGACCGAACCTGCGGAAAAGTTCGAACCCTATGTGAAGGCGGAGGAATCGATTCCCGAGGTGACGCTGAAAGCCATCGTCCTCGGGTCGCTGATCTCCATCGTTTTCGGGGTGGCGAACGCCTACCTGGGCTTGAAGGTCGGCATGACGGTGTCGGCGTCGATCCCGGCCGCTGTTATCTCGATGGCGGTTCTCCGCACCATGTTTTCCAATGTCACCGTGCTGGAAAACAACATCGTGCAGACCATCGGGTCGGCCGGCGAATCGCTGGCCGCGGGAATCATCTTCACGATCCCGGCCTTCCTGATCTGGGAAGCGACGATGCCGGGATTCGAGTACAAGATCTCGCAGTGGCAGATCGTCGGCTTATCGCTTCTGGGAGGGGCGCTGGGGATTCTCCTGATGATCCCGTTGCGCAAGTACCTTGTTGAAAAGGAGCATGGCAAACTCGCCTTCCCCGAAGGAACCGCCTGTGCCGAGATCATTGTTGCGGGCGACGAAGGCGGGGGAAAAGCCCGGCTGGTCTTTGCGGGAATCGGTCTCGGGGCCGTCTACAAAATCCTCATGAATGTCGGCCGCCTCTGGCCCGAGAACCCTGTCTACGCTTTCAAGAAAGCCCTCCCCGGTGGAGCGCTGGGGATGGATGCCACGCCGGCGCTGCTGGGGGTTGGCTACATCATCGGACCGCGTATCGCGGCACTGATGATGGGCGGCGCGATGATGGGGTACCTCGGCATCGCACCGCTGATCAAGTACATCGGTTCCGCTCTCCCTGCCGGACTGATCGCCCCCGCAGATATCCCGATTGCCGAGATGGATCACGAGGCGATACGCGGCTTCTTCATCAAGTACCTCGGCGTCGGCGCGGTGGCGCTGGGCGGATTCGTCTCGCTCGCAAAGTCTCTGCCGGTCATCGTGAGCTCATTCTCGTCGGGTGTCAAACAACTCATCCACCGCGGAGCCGACAGCGGCCCGGTTCCTCGGACCGATCGCGACCTGCCGATGTCGACCGTGCTGATCGGCTCGTTTCTGATCGTTCTGGCAATCTGGGCTTTTCCGGGCACCGAACTCCATTTCCTCGGGGCCCTGCTCGCCGTCATCTTCGGCTTCTTCTTCGTCGTGGTCGCGGCACGGATCGTCGGCCTGGTAGGGTCATCGTCATCACCGGTGTCAGGAATGACCATTGCCACCCTGCTGGTGACCTGCGTGGTCTTGCTGAAATTCGGTGTCTCGGGCACGGCCGGCATGGTCACGGCGATGTCGGTGGGAGCGGTCGTCTGCATCGCCGTCTGCATGTCCGGTGATATCGCACAGGATCTGAAAACCGGATACCTTCTGGGGGCAACACCGCGAAAACAGCAGCTTGTCGAATTCGTCGGACTTCTATTCCCGGCTCTGCTGATGGGCCTGGTCGTTTTCTGGCTGGCCCGGTCATTCGGCTTCGTCGAATCGGCGCTGCACCCGGAGCCGCTCCAAGCACCGCAAGCCAACGTGATGGCGATCATCGTCCGCGGTGTGATGCATGGCGATCTTCCTTGGATGCCGATCATTTTCGGCGCGATCCTGGCGGGGTCGATCGAGCTGGTCGGCATAGGCTCGCTCCCCTTCGCGATCGGGATGTACCTGCCGCTCGAGCTGTCGACACCAATAATGACGGGCGGGCTGGTGGCGATGATCGTCAAACGGACCTCGATCAAGGACGTGTTCAAGCGTCGCCAGGAACGCGGCATTCTGTTCAGTTCGGGATTGGTGGCGGGTGATGCCCTGATCGGCGTTGGGATTGCCGGTCTGATGTTAAACGAGGCCTTCAAGAATTTCTATGACGGTCATGGCGGAATGTGGGGATCGCTCTCCGGAGCGATGGGGCCATATGTTTCTCTCGTGACCTTCGCCACCGCCACGTTTATTCTGTGGTTCCTGACGCGTGTCAAGAAGACGGCCTGACCCGCGTGAGTAGATAACCGAGCTCGTCGGATAGGATCCGGTCGGTACCGACCACCGGGGCCAGGCGGTGGGTGCCGTCCGCGCGCGGACTTGGATTGACACAAAAACGGGCTTTTGGGTGTATAGAGGAGAGAGGACGGCATCAACCCGGGCATCCCGGCGTCCTCTGAACGGCCCAACGATGCTGAGCCAACCGCTTCGATACGCGAATTCGCGCCCACGCCCGCGCGGGCTGATCCCGCTGCGGATCGCCGCCGCGGTTGTCCTCGCCAGTCTCCTCGCCAGTTGTGCCGGGAAGGGGCCCCGCTTGCCCGAGCCCGGTGCGGAACGGCCCGGCCTCGATGAGCGGCAGGCCCAGTTGGCCTACAATCACTTCACCGATGGTTCGCTGTTGTTCTCAATGGGAGACTATGAGGCCGCCGCCGAGGCTTTTGAGCGCGCCCTGCGCTACGATCCTGCGTCGTATGAGATTCGACTCTCGCTCGCGGAGAGTTACTTCCGGCTCCGCCAGTTCACCCGGGCGATTGCGGTCGCCAAGGCGATCGTCCCCAAGGACGCCGAGGTCTATGATCTTCTGGGCCGCACCTATGGGTACCTCGGGCAGAACGAGGATGCCCGCACCGCCTACCTCGATTTGCTCCAATACGACTCGACCGATACTCAGGCCTACTGGTTTCTCTCCCGACTGGCGATGCGTCGCGGGAACCTGGAGGAGGCCACGAATCACCTCAGCCACCTGGCCCGGTATCGCCCGGCAAGCCGAATCTACAATGAACTGGGCGACCTGTATATCCGCATGGGGCGTCCCGACGACGCGATCGCGACCTACCGGCGCTCGTTGGTGCAGGACAGCACTGAGGCCAATCGTGGTGCTTTCCTCGGCCTGGCCGGGGCGCTGGAAGCGGCCGGACGGATTGATGAGGCAGCGGCACGCTACCGGTACGTGATCGCCGCCTCACCGGAGGATCTGACCACCCGTCGCCGGTTAGTGCACCTGTACCTCAGCCACAATGAACTCGACAGCGCGATTGCGCAGGTCGAGGAAATCCTCGCCCGGGAGCCCAGCGACGCCGATCGGGTCCGCCTCGGCCTTCTTCTCTACGACACCGAGCAATACGACCGGGCGGAGAGTCTCTTCGTCCAGATCGCCGCGGTCGACGGGGAGGAGTCGTATCTGGGGGTGTTCTA
>DATKYL010000211.1:0-6107 GCA_035528515.1 Acidobacteriota bacterium
CATGTTGAGCAGGCTGCGGGGATCGATGTGGGTGAGCATATCGAATCCGGTGCGCTCCAGCGAACCTTCAAGTCGCATCAGGATTTCGCTGGCCCGGGTGTGTCCGAGGGCGCCCTCGAGCAGCTCGCGTGCGTAGTCGATGCCACCCTGCGCCACGTAGTGGCGCGCCATGAAGATCGAGTGGCACTCTTTGATGACTTTCTCTTCGAGTTCAGGCGACACATCCTTGAGATTCGCGATCTCGACGGTCAGCCGTTCGATGTCACCTTCATTCATGTTCTTGAAGACAGCCGCGGCCACGTCCTTACCGAAGACGACCAGGGCCACGGCCGCCTTCTGGATCGGATTCATTTCCTCGAGTGTGATCTTCTCGCCCGCCATCGGACTACTCCACCATCAGCGTTTTGATGACCTTCGCGATTTCATCGGGCTGGTCTCTGGCAACGTCCACCATTTGATCGGAGAGTCGTGCCTGGCGCGGCTCATCCGACAGCGGCCCTGAGGAAGCCTCCGTGCCGGGCATCCGCCCGGTCACGCGGCGGGCGTCCACCGGCGGCAGGAGAGCCTTGAGCGTGCGGAAGGCTTTCTTGACGATCCGCAGAGCGAGAAACGCGCCGACCAGGAAGGCTAGGACGTATCCGACCTTGTAGGCGATGTCATAGTAGAACAATCGCTGTTCGATCTTTTCCAATTCCTCGCGCTCCACCTCGAGATGTGAGGTGTCGAAGGGGATGCTGACCACTTCGATCTGATCGGAACGGTCGCCGCGGAATCCGATCGCCGCCTTGACCAGCGAGGTGATGCGGGTCAGTTCCTCCTCGGGGCGCGCCTCGATAATAGGGGTGCCGGCATCCGTTTCTTCGCCGGTCGGCACACCGTCCACGATGACCGAGACACTCAAATTCACGACATTACCGACCGCCGAAACGATGTGCTGGACCGTTTTGTTGACTTCATAGTTGGTGAGGGCGCTCTCGATCGTCGTCTCACCGCCCGTGCCGATACCGTCGGCGTCCGAGGTATTCTCGGTCGACTTCTCCGAGCTTTCCTCCTGTGAGACGATTGCCAGATTATCGGGATCATACTGCTCGATCGTGCGTTCCACCTGTTCGAAGTTCAGCTCGGCGCTGACACGCACGATGGCCTTGTTCGGCCCGAGGACGCCGTCAAGCAACGACTGCGCCTTGCCTTCCAGATAAGATTCAACGTTTTGCTGCAGTTCCAGCTGGCGATTCGAGATGATCCCCAACCCGGCATCGTCGCGTCCGGCCGACAGGAGCGTGCCGTTCTGATCGAGCAGGGTCACGCGTCCCGGGTCGAGTCCCTCGACGGCGGAGGCGACCAGGTGGGTGATCCCGGCGATCTTGCCCCGGTCGAGAGAACCGACCGGGTTGACCTTCATGATGACCGATGCGGTCGGGGCCTGTTGGTCCTCGGCGAAGAGGCGTGGTTCCGGGATGACAATGTGGACACGGGCGGCGGACACCTCGCGGAGGCTCGAGATCGAGCGGGCGAGTTCGCCCTCCAGCGCACGACGGTAGTTGACTTTCTGGAGGAAGTCGGTCATCCCCAAGCCGGTCTCGTCGAACAATTCAAACCCGACCGATCCCCCGCGGGGCAGTCCGGAGGCGGCCAGACGGATACGGGCGTCGTGCACCTGATCCGACGGGACCAGAATCGACGAACCACCGTCCGACAGGCGGTAGGGGACCTTCATTTGATCGAGCTGATCGATCACTTCGCCCGCTTCCTGAGCCGGCAGACGGGCGTAGAGCACACCGTAGGTGACGTGCCGGATCACCATCGTGACCGAAACGGCACCGACGATCAACGCCAGGATGATGGCAATCGCCAGAAAACGCCGGTTGGCGTTCATGGCGCGAATCTGTTCCCACAAAGCGGTCATGCGTCAGACCTCTCCCTGCTCCGCCGCGCGTATGTCCGTCGTTTGCGACCGTGCCGTGTCGGACATCAGACCGGCATGCGCATCAACTCCTGGTAGGCTTCGACCAGACGGTTCCGGGCTTCAACCAGAAGCTCGAAGGCGACGCCCGCTTTCTCACCGGCGATAACGACCTGATGCAGTTCGATCGGTCCGCCGGCATACATCGCCTTTTCGAGCGATGCAGCCTCACTGTCGAGCCGAGTGATTTCGTTGAGAATGTTGGAGAATACATTCCCCAACGGGCCATCCTCGGCCGCGGCAACCTGCGGACGGGGGCTGGTCGCGCCAATCGGCGTGGTGCCGGTCAGGCCTACCGATAACAGCGGGTTGATGGCGTTCATGCGATCACATCCAGAAACCGTCCCAAGTGGGACGTCAACTCATCGGCGGGTCGCGACGGTGTTACCGCCTGCGGGGCGGAGCTGTTGAAGAGACGCTCCAGCATACGGCGCGCCTCCATGTCCTGTCCGGCGACCGCCTTCGTCTCGGCGCGGGGTCCCGCCACCGGGGACGGGCCGCGTCGCGGCCAGGGCGGGACGGCTTGGCCAGCGATCCGGTCAACCACGTGTGTGCCTCCTCAGCATCCCATGCTGTGTGGGAGCGCCGCCGAGAACACTCCCTGTCTCGGCGAGCGCGCCCATCGTCATCAATGTCCCCCGGTGTCCCTCATCGTTGCCTCATCGTCCGGAGAAGGGAGGTGTGCGGACGTCCGTGTCCGCACCATCGGTGTCGATCAAATATCCAATGTCCGGCTGACCATCGACTTGACCGCCTCTACACTGGTGAGATTAGCCTCGTAGGCCCGTTGGGCGCTCATCAGGTCAACCATCTCGGTAATCACTTCGATATCGGGCATCGTGACGTATCCGTTGATGTCGGCGTCGGGATGCGTCGGATCGTAAATCATGCGCACCCCGCCGTTGCGATCGACGACGGCTTCGGCCGCCACCGCCTGTCCGGCCGATCCGACCAGACCGGGGGACCGGCTGACCGCCGAACGGTGTGCGTCGCGGGTGCGTCGCAGACCGAGTCGCGCCGACCGCAGTTCGCCGGCAAACGAGCTCGTGCGGCTCGGCGATGTGAACACCACCTGCTGCTTACGGTAGGGTCCGCCTTCGGGCGTACGGGTGGTTTCGGCGTGGGCGATGTTCTCGGCCACCGTATTCATCTTGAGCCGCTGCGCGGAGAGACCGTCGGCGGCTGCCGTAAGGGCGCTGAGTGCTCCAATAGCCATGCTGCTACAATCCCCTACCGACCACCGCGGATCGCGAGTTTGAGAGTTTCAAATTTGCCCCGGGCCAGGTGAGCGCTGATGTTGTATTCGAGTTGGTTCTCCGCCATCCGCGCCATCTCTTGATCCAGCTCGACGCTCGTCGCCTCACCCTGCGCCGGTCGTTCCTTGATGACCTTGCACGCGTGTACGCGCGACTGACCGGTCATGTGACCCGGGCGCGTCGTTCGGACTCCGGTGGAGGATGCACTGCCCATCGACGCTCGGAGTTCGGACGCGAAATCGATGTCCTTGCGGACATAACCCGGCGTCTCGGCGTTGGCGACGTTTTGGGTCAGGAGCTTGTGACGGGCCGCGGTAAGATCGAGGGCCCGTTCAAGCCTTGGAATCGCAGTCTGATCGAATATGACACGCTGGATAGCGCCAGGCATATGCTCCACTCCCCCGCCGCACACTTGGCAAGAGGCGTGCCAAGTTGCGCGGGCGCGAGAAACGTATTGCCGTTCAACGACTTAGGGCAGCAGAGATAAATGGCGGTACGTAAGAGTACGTGCAATGCGGAAGTATTTTCCCCCAACGGCATGAAAGCGTGTCGCCCTGCGCAATCAGGTTGTACCGGATCGGGAGCTACGGAAATGATGTGTCGGATTCTACGATTCTTCCGTACCGGTAGGTCGTTGCAGCGTGTCGGGAACCTGAGGCTCGGCCAGGGTCATTTCGGTCGTGAGGATAACCAAGTCCACTCTTCTATTGAGGGCCATTTGCTCGGGGGAGGTATTCGGTGCTACCGGACGGAATTCACCGAAACCAACCGCCGAGACCCGCCCCGGCGACACCGCGGCCGAATCAACGAGGTAGCGCAGGACGGAAGTCGCCCGGGCGGTCGACAATTCCCAGTTCGAGGGGAACCGGGGGGTCTGGATCGGGCGCGCGTCGGTGTGTCCTTCCACGCGTAACTGGTTCGGGATATTGCCCAGTTGCTCGCCCACAAGGCGGAGGACATCACGTGCGCCCGGGGTCAGCTCGGCCCGGGCTTCCTCGAACAGCGCTCCTTCGCGGATGTGGATGATCAGGCCGCGCGTGTTCACCTCGGTGGTTACCGATGAATCGATGCCGGCCTCACCGATGCGCTGCCGCAGTTGCTGCTGCATCAGGCGCAGGCGGCCGGTCTTCAAGGGGCCGCCGTCGGCGCGCAGATCGCGCGCGGCGACCGGCAGGCTCGCGTCTTGTCCCTTAAGAATGCCGGAGAGCGCCGACGACATCGCCCCGAACTTCTTCGCATCGAGACGCGACATGGAGTACATGACAACGAAAAAGGCCAGCAGAAGAGTGATGAGATCGGCATAGGTGAGCAGCCAGCGCTCCGGATTCTCCGGAACCTCTTTCCTCTTTCGTCCGCGCATCGTCATGGCAATCACGCCACCGCGCTCAGCGCGCGTTCGGGAGCGCGCAGGTCAGGACGGATGAACGACAACAGGCGGGTGCGTATCATGCGGGGGTTGTCCCCCGACTGGATCGCCACGATTCCTTCCGTCAGGAGATTGAGCCGCACCATCTCTTCGTCATGACGGTGCTTCAGTTTGTCCGCGATCGGCAGGAAGAACAGGTTGGCGCTACCCACACCCCAGAGAGTCGCGATGAAAGCCGAAGCGATCGAGGCTGCCATCTTGCTGGCATCGTCGGTATTGCCGAGCGCGTGAATCAGCCCCAGGACCGTGCCCAGAATCCCGAGCGTCGGCGCGAATCCACCCATTTTGCTGAAGAGGATCACGCCTTTGTGATGCCGTTCCTCAATGTTGATGATCTCGGTTTCGAGGATGGTCGTCAACACCGTGACCTCGGTGGCATCGATCACGAGTTCAAGCGCCTTGCGGAAGAAGGGATCGCTGACCGAGGCGAGCTTCTCCTCGAGCGCGAGGATTCCCTTGCGCCGCGCCTGTTCGGCCATCATCACCAGCTCATCGATCGTCTGCATCGGGTCGGGCGTGCATCCGAAGAGCGCGATGCGCAGGAGTCGGGGAATGTTGGCGATGGTGCGAAACGAGGTGGTGATCATCGACGCACCCAGCGTTCCGCCGAGGACCAACAGCATGGCGGGCAGCTGGATCATTGACGCAAGATGTCCCCCCTCGAGAAAGAACCCGACGAGAACCGCCGAGACCCCAAGGATCAACCCGCCAATGGTCGCGTAGTCCATTGCACCCCACTTCGGCGCGGCTGTCCCACGCACCGCATACAGCGTGACACACGCGGATTCCGAAAGACCCACTTCCCCGCGGTGCCACCCACATCGGTGGTGGATACACCGCCCTGTGTTCGGATTATCGGCCTGTGCGGCAGCCACTTAACGACACAGCGGGCATCGGTCCGGCACCAACGGCCGGTCAGGTGTCAGCAATTAGCCGCTGCCGATGTGAACCTCTTGCCGAAACCTGTTCGACGCCATATAAGTACCGTTGTGCGACGGGAAAGGACAGACAGAGATGCGCTCCACCAAATCGTTTGTTAATGGTGAGGATGTTGCCCCATCCGGGGCCAAACCGCGTTCGATCCGCTCTCCTTACGACGGTTCCGCCGTAACGGAGGCGTACAGCGCCGACGCCGAGATCCTGGATCGGGCGCTGTCGCTGGCGTGCAGCCGGCGCGACGCGCTCACCAATCTCCTCCCCCACGAGCGGGCGACTATTCTCGAACGTCTGGCCGATCGCGTGGTTGCCGAACGCGAAGAGTTTGCCGGGATGCTCCGCGACGAGGCAGGCAAGCCGATCACCCTGGCGCGGATCGAGGCCGACCGTTGCGTCGAGACGATCCGTGACGCGGCCCACTGGTGTCGCCAGATGCAGGACGAGTTTCTGCCGCTCGACGGCACCGCGGTGGGGGCACATCGGCAGGGCATCATCAAACGATTCCCGGTTGGGCTTGTCTCGGCGA
>DATKYL010000212.1:0-4017 GCA_035528515.1 Acidobacteriota bacterium
TATGGTTGTCTCTGTGATCGACCGGGATACGGGTGACGAACTCAAGCAACTGCCGCCCGAGGAAATTCTCAAGATGCGACAGCACCTGCAGGAACTCATGGGAGTCCTGTTCGACGTGACCGCCTGATGGTCTCGTTCAGACCGCTGGTGTGTCCGACTGTATCAGAAAGTCGTGGGGAGGGGCAACCCGCCGGAAGCGGGTTGCCCACCCCGAATGTTTCTAACCGATCGCATGGACGCTGCCATGGCAAACGCCATTGACGGAATCATCTCCAACCTGAACACGACCGAGATCGTCGAGGCGATGATCGCCTCCGAACGTTATCAGGTCGACCACCTCACGAACCGCCAGACCGAAGCGACCAACCAACTCACGACCTACAACGCGATTTCAGCGCTGGTCGTAGCGCTTCAGTCCAGCATCGCCCCGCTCCTGCAGTCGTCGACGTTTACCGCGTCCACGCTGTCGGTGTCCGATCCGACCGCGCTGTCGGCAACCGCCTCTGATGCCGTGGCCCCCGGTTCGTACACGCTCTCGGTCGATGCCCTGGCGACCAACCATCAGCTTGCCTCGCAGGGATTCGCCGATCCGACGGATGCCCTCGGCATCGGCACGGTGCAGATCGCCGTCGGTACCGGCAGCACCCATACGATCACGCTCGACAGCACCAACAACACCCTCACCGGACTGAAAAACGCGATCAACGGCGCGGGGATCGGTGTCACGGCGAGTATCATCCACGACGGTACCGGCGCCAACGCCTACCGGCTGCTGCTGACATCCAACGAAACCGGTACCGCGAATGCGATCCGGGTCACCACCAGCCTCAGCGGCGGCACCGCGCCCGACTTCGCCAACGCGTCCTTCGACACCGTAGAGAAGTCCGCGCTGGCAACCGGCACCTCCGTCATCGCGCTCGGCGCCAGCGCCTCATACACGGGCAGCGCCAACAAGACCTATTCCTTCACCGTGGCGGGGAGCGGCACGCAAACGATCGGGAGCGGGACGATTACCATCAACTGGACCGACGGCACCAACTCCGGATCCATTGAGGTCGCCGACGCCGACACCGAGGTGACCCTCACCGGCACCGGTGCGGACGGCCTGACCCTCACATTCGGCGCCGGTACGCTGGCGGCGGGGGACGCCTTCGCCGTGCAGACCTTCGCGCCCCTCGTCCAGGCCGCGACCAACGCGCAGGTGTCGCTCGGCTCGACCATCGGCGGCGGTTCCCCAGTGACCATCACCTCGGCGTCGAACACCATCACAGACCTCATCAACGGCATCACCGTCGAATTGAAAGCGGTGACGACCTCGCCGGTGACGATTACCACCGCGCTGGACAAGGATGGCATCAAGTCCGCAATCCAGAACATGCTCGGCCGCTACAGTGACGTCATGGGCGCCATCGACAAACAGAACAGCTACAATGCGGAGACAGAACAAGCCGGTATCCTGCTGGGCGACTCGTTTCTTCTGTCCCTGCAAAGCGGACTCCGAGCGCCGCTGTCCGGCGCACTGCAGGATCTGAATCTCTCGTTGAAGACGCTACGGAGCGTGGGGATCAGCACTGCCGACAACGGCTATATGGGGCTGGTTGACCCCTCTGCTCTCTTCGAACAGTTGGATACCGACCCCGCTGCGGTCAAAGCACTCTTCACCGATTCCGGGATATCGGACAACGCGCTGATCACCTTCCTGGGCGCCGGCACGAATGCGGTGGAGTCGACAGCCGGCTACGATGTCAATATTACCCAAGCCGCAACCCGCATGGTGCTCCGCGGGGCGGAGATCAGCGATCCCTCGGTGGTTCCTCTGACGGTGACGGCCGATGCCAATGCCTTCAAGCTGAAAGTCGACGGAATCACGTCCCAGACCTTGACGCTAACCGAGAAGGACTACCAATCCGGAGCGGAATTGGCGGCCGCGATCCAAACGAGGATCACAGCGGATCCGAATGTCGGCAACCGCGGCGTGACCGTCGAGTGGATCGATCTCGGTGACACGGGATATCTGAGTTTCACTTCGGGAAGCTATGGCTCGGCATCGACCATCACCGTCCAGGCGCCGACCGCCAACAGCGCTCTCGGGATCCTGGGTCTGGGGAACGGCGGCACCGCCATTGTCGGACAGGACGTCGCCGGGACCATCAACGGCGAGGCGGCGACCGGTTCGGGACGGATTCTCACCGGCAACGCCGACAACCGCACGACCGCAGGCGTCAGTCTCGAAGTCAAACTGGAGCAGGCCGACCTGGTCGGTGGCGCCGAGGCGAAGGTCACCTTTACGCGCGGATTTGCCGCGCGGCTTAACCGCGTCGCGACTGCGATCGCGCGCTCGGTCGACGGGTCGATCGCCCGGCGTACCAAGGGGATCCAGGCGCAAATCGACGATCTCCGGGACCAGATCGAAGATCAGGAAGAACGGCTCGCCGTGCGCCGCGCCAAACTCTACGAGCGATTTGTCGAATTGGAAAGAGTGTTGGGGGAGTTCCAGAGTCAGCAGCAGTTCCTGACGCAGCAATTGTCGCAATTGAGCGCAAACCTCACGTCGATGACATCGGGAGCGAGGGGTTAAACACTATATGACACAAGAACGCATGGCCGAGTACCGGCGCACACAGTTGTTCGGCATGTCACAGGCTGAACTGGTCGTGGTGCTCTATCGGGGAGCCATCCGATTTCTGCGCGAGGCGATCGAATTGGTGGTCGCCGAACGGTATGATCAAAGCTGGCGCAAGTTCGACCGTGCCCGCCGAATCGTGGTCCACCTGTGCGGCACGCTCAACCGTGACGCGGGCGAGATCGCCGAGAAACTGTCGGCGCTCTATGCGTTCGTCATCGAGCAGATCACGATCGCGAATGCCCGCCGCGATGTCCGCGCCGCGGAAAGCTGCATCCAGATCCTGTCGACCCTCAAGGAAGGCTGGGAAGGAGTGGCCACGCAGGAGGCAGCGGCCGAAGCAGCCCCGGCACAACCGGCAGCACCGCAAACGCCGATGAACGCCGCCGAAACCCGCACGCTCAGCGTCCAGGCATAGGCAGCGGATGAGCGTTCCCGGCCTTCAAATGGCACGCCGACAACGCCGATGAGTACATTCCGAGACCGACGGCACCTCTCGACTCTCCTCGAAGGAGAGTTGGGGTTCTATCGCCGGCTCTTCATGCTGATAGACCGGCAACGCGATCGGCTGCAATCCGACCCCGAGCGGCAATTGGTGGAGGATTTCGAGGCGATCCGCGAGATGCGCAAGCGTATCGAAGCTTCCGAGGACTTGGTCGCCCAGATCCGGAGCGACCAGGAACAGGCCTTTGACGATTGGGCCCGGACGCCCGAGATCATCGATCTCCAGGAGAAGATCGCCAAGCTGGTCGCCGAGTGTCACCAGGCAGCGGTGGATTGTGGGCGGCTCGTGCAGGATAGACTGGCCGCGTATCGGGTCGAATTGGCGGATATGGACAAGGGAAGACGTCTTCTCGCCAGCTTTACGTTCGCCGGTGAGGGGCCCCGCTACGTGGATAAGCGCCCCTGAATGGCACTCTAACACGTAATACGAGTGGACACCCACGCCGATAAGACGTAATAGGGGAGTGGGATACGATGATGATCGACGGTAAACTGGGATCCCCGGAGCAGCCGGGCGGGATGAAGCCGCAGCGGCCGGCCGATAGGGCACGTGCCCAGGGCTCCGCCGACCGCGACCCGGCGGAGTCCGCACCCAGTCGCGATGCGACCTCCCCCGTTGACGCTCCCGGCGTCGCCAAGGCGGATCTCCATCGCACGGAGGCGCTCCGTGAGGCCGCCGCACGGCTGCTGGATGAGGGCGGTATCGATGCCTCTCTCGATGGGGAGACCCGCCCATCCCGTATCGACGTCGCACGACAGAAGTTTGAGGCGGGGGCGTTCGACCGCCGCGAGGTTCTCACCCGCATCGTCGATCGCCTGATTGAACAGTGGCGACTCTAACCAACCGTCCCAATCCGAGGAGCATCCCCCCACCCGGGAGAACGTATGGC
>DATKYL010000213.1:0-4189 GCA_035528515.1 Acidobacteriota bacterium
CGTTTGCGGGCGCATACGAAACGTCTCTTCAACTCCATGAAAATCTATCGCATGAAGTCGCCGTACTCGCCGGACGAAATCGACAGCGCGATTGTGCAACTGATCCAGCGCAACGGTCTGGAAGACTGCTACATCCGCCCGATTGTCTACCGCGGGTACAACGCGCTGGGAGTGGATCCCAGCTCCTGTCCGGTCGATGTGGCGATCGCGGTGTGGCGGTGGGGGGCCTATCTGGGTGCCGGGGCGCTGGAACGCGGCGTCGATGTCTGCGTGTCCTCTTGGAACCGCATGGCCCCCAATACGTTCCCGGCGATGGCCAAGACCGGCGCCAACTACATGAACTCGCAGCTGATCAAGATGGAAGCGTTGGCCCACGGGTATGTCGAAGGGATCTCGCTCGATCCCGCCGGGCACGTCTCCGAAGGTTCCGGCGAGAACATTTTCATCGTTCAAAACGGCGTTTTGATCACACCGTCGTTCGGGTCGTCCATTCTGCCGGGGATCACCCGCAACACGGTGATCGCACTGGCCGACGAAATGGGAATCAAGGTGATCGAAGAGGCGATGCCGCGCGAGTCGCTGTATGTCGCCGACGAAGCGTTTTTCACCGGTTCCGCGGCGGAGATCACGCCGATCGCCTCGATCGATCGCATTTCGATCGGCAGCGGCGGCCGGGGACCGATCACTCAGAAACTGCAGGAGCGCTTTTTCGGCATCCTCACCGGTGATGAGCCCGACCGGTTCGACTGGCTGACACCGGTCGGTGCGGCGCAACCAAGCCCGGTCTCATAGGGGAGATTCATGCGTATTGCCATCGGATCCGACCATCGCGGTTACGCGCTCAAAGAGGCGCTGAAGGCCTACCTCGAAAAGCGCGGGGACACGGTCGCCGATTTCGGCACGCACTCGGAGGATTCCGCCGACTATCCCGACTTCGGCCGCCCAGTCGCCGAGGCGGTCGCTGCCGGGAACGCGGACTTCGGCGTGACGATCTGCTGGACCGGAAACGGCATGAACATAGTCGCCAACAAGGTGACCGGCGTGCGGGCCGCGATCGCCTTCGACACCGATCTGGCGCAACTGGCGCGTGCTCACAATGACGCCAACGTGCTCACGTTGGCGGCCAAGTACGTGGATGCCGATACTGCCGCTCGGATCGTCGATGTGTTTCTGACAACACAATTCGAGGGCGGGCGCCATTTATCCCGCGTCGACAAGATTCGTGCGGTCGAAGCCTCCGGCTCGACCGTGTAAACCCCGGGTCCGTGGCCCGAACAGACCCGCCCCCGGGGCGGGTTCTTGTTTGTTCGATGTCCGATGCTGCTTTCGTGTCTTGCGCGGAGGACGGCTCTGATGTATCTCGCTTTCTGGAGGGGAGGGCCGACCGGCCCGCAAGGGGGAGTCTATGAGCATTCTATCGCAATACGATCCTGAACTGTACGCCGCCGTGCTCGGCGAGACCCACCGCCAGGCCGAGAAGTTGGAGCTGATCGCATCGGAGAACTTCGTCTCCGAGGCAGTGCTCGAAGCGCTCGGCGGGGTGATGACCAACAAGTACGCCGAGGGGTATCCGGGGCGGCGCTACTACGGCGGTTGCGAGTACGTTGACGTCGCCGAAAACCTGGCCCGGCAGCGTGCCAAAGAACTGTTCGGCTGCGAGCACGTCAACGTCCAGCCGCACTCCGGGTCGCAGGCGAACATGGGCGCCTACCTCTCGGTCCTCAAGCCGGGCGACAGAATCCTGGGACTGAACCTGGCCCACGGCGGACATCTCACGCACGGCCACCCGCTGAACTTCTCGGGCTTCCTCTTCCAGGTTGACGACTACACCGTGACGAGGGAAACCGAGACGATCGACTACAACACCCTGATCGCCAAGGCGCGCGACGTGAAGCCCCAGATGATCGTCGGCGGTGCCTCGGCCTACCCGCGCATTCTCGACTTCGAGAAGTTCCGCGAGGCCGCCGATGCATGCGGCGCGTATCTCCTGATCGACATCGCCCATATTGCCGGACTGATCGTGGCCGGGCTGCACCCGTCGCCGGTGCCCTACGCCGATTTCGTCACGTCGACCACGCACAAGACACTCCGTGGCCCCCGCGGCGGGATGATCATGTGCAAGAAGAAATACGCCAAGGATCTGGATCGCATGGTGATGCCCGGCATCCAGGGCGGGCCGCTGATGCACGTGATCGCGGCGAAAGCGGTCGCATTCAAAGAGGCGCTGGAGCCGGAATTCAAGGAATATCAGAAACAGATCGTGGCGAATGCCAAGGAACTGGCGGAGACACTGGCGGCGCACGGTCATCACATCGTCTCGGGTGGGACCGATACGCATCTGATGCTGGTCTCGTTCGTCGGTAAGGGGATGACCGGCAAAGCAGTTGAAGAAGCGCTCGACCGCTCGGGCATTACGGTCAACAAGAACGCGGTGCCGTTCGATCCCGAGAAACCACTGGTCACCTCCGGCATTCGTGTCGGGACACCGGCGATCACCACCCGCGGGATGAAGGAAGCCGAGATGCGGGAAATCGGTGACATGATCCATCGCGTGATCGACCATCTCGGCGACGAGTCGGTGGAGCAGTCGGTCGCAGCCGACGTGGGCGCCCTGTGCAAGCGGTTCCCTTTGTACGGGTCGCGTCTGGAGGGTTGAGTCATGCTGGTGTTCTTCTCGATCGCACCTCTCGGTGAGGGAGAGTCGGTCTCCGGGGCGGTTTCCCAGATCGTGGCGATGATTGCCGGCAGCGGTCTCGATTACAAAGTCACGGCGATGGGCACGATCATCGAAGGGCCGCCCGACGCCGTCTTCGATTTGCTCAAGGCCTGCCACGCGAGAATGAGCGAGTCCCACAACCGGGTCTCCTCAAAAATCTTGATCGACGATCGTCGCGGCGCCACCGGGTGCATCAAGGCCAAGATCGCCTCGATTGAGGGCAAACTCGGCCGCGACGTGAACAAGTAGGACGCCGCAGCCGTAGCGTGCGGGTGACGATGGATTCCGATTACGCTGTTGTTCTATCGACCTGCGGGTCAAAAGACGAGGCGGAGACGATCGCCGGACGTCTCGTGCGCGATCGCGCAGCGGCGTGCGTGAACATCGTCGAGAACGTGACCTCGATCTACCAATGGCAGGGAAAGATCGAGAAGACCGCGGAAGTGCTCTTGGTCATCAAGACGCGGACGGCGCAGGCTGATCGCGTCGCGACCATGATCAAAGAACTCTCATCATACGACTGCCCGGAGGTGATCGTTCTCCCCGTGACCGGCGGCTCGGCCGAGTACTTGCAGTGGGTGGGTGGTTCGACGTCCGAGTAGTGAGAGGCCTTAGAACCCTTCACCACTGAGCAGAGATCCCGTTTTCATATCCCCCGCAACGCGTGCGCGACCGACCGCAGTTGCCACTTGGGATTGCGGATTGTGGCGGCCCGGCGCAGCAGGAACAGCAGATACCCGTCCTCGAACACTGACTCCGAGATGTACCACTTCGAAGTATAGAACCCGTTGGGAAACTCGGCACCGCGGTTGCCCCGGCGCAACAGCGCCAGAATGGCGAGTTGATTGGTCCGCCAGTTCAGCGACACCCCACCGTGCAGCGCCTGTTCTTCAAGAATCATCTCCTCAACCATCTCGCCGGTCACCGCCCAGACAAGACTCGATCCGGTCCCCAGCGACGTGTGTTTCGGGATGTATTTCCACTCGCGGCCTGACGGCGCGCTGAGCTGGAAGTTCGGCCAGAGGTAGGCCCCGATGTCGCCGCCTTTGGACATCCGCATGTTCCCCGTGATGAATGCGTTGACCTCGCGGACACCGGTCGGCAGAGTGAAGCACTCTCCCGCGAATGGGGCTCGCAGGGCCAAGACGGTGGCGACGATCAGCGCTCCCGCCGTCGCCGCTCGTTGCCGGTGTGCCGCCGGGCGGTCGTTCTCGGAGGGGGGAGACAACGCGTTGCCCGACCCCGCCTGGTCATACACTCTCTGAGCGGCACGCGCGAAGAGATAGATCATGAACGGAACGACCACGCTGAACATCCGCGCGCTGCGGGGCCAGATGAGACAACTGAACACCGCCACAACCGCGGCGGCGGCCAAAACGCCGGGCTCGACCGTGACCAGCCGCGGCAGCAGGCGCCGCCCGAAGACGATCAGGAACAGGGCGATACAGATCCCGCCCAGAATGACGAGATAGA
>DATKYL010000214.1:0-3162 GCA_035528515.1 Acidobacteriota bacterium
GCAACGCTTGGGATCGCCGTGGCAGGCCTCGGAGACGTTGATGGAGACTCCCTGCCTGACCTGCTGATTGCCGGCGGGTACTACGCCGCCACGGGTCGTGTACTGGTATGTTCCGGTGCTACGGGAGCACTTCTGTACTATGTTGAAGGCCCTCAAAGGTATGAGCACTTCGGTGAATCCATCTCCGGAACAGGCGATCTGGACAATGACGGCGTGCCTGATTTTGTCGTGGGTGCGCCGTACGCCGGCCTCGACACAGGTGTCCCGGCGGCGGGCCGTGCCTATGTCTTCTCGGGCGCAAGCGGCACGCACCTTCACACGTTTGCCGGCGAGACCGAATTCGAGTACTTCGGAACCGATGTCGCCTCAGCCGGCGATGTCGACGGTGACGGATATGCCGACCTGATCATCGGCGCTCCCTATCGGAACACCAATGTGGAAATGGGAGGGAGCGCGGAGGTGTACTCCGGCAAGGACGGTACGCTCCTGGCAACTCACATCGGTCAGTCTGAGGGAGGCCGATTGGGAGCGTCGGTAACCGGACTCGGTGACCTCGACGGTGACGGTTACTCTGACTACGCCGTCGGCGAGCCCGGAGCCCGACATGTCTTCGTCATGAGCGGACGGACCGGTGCACCGGTCGCACGATACGAGGGCGCTTCAGATGATAATTCATTCGGCGATGATATTGCCGGCGGGAGTGACATCAATGGGGACGGCGTCCGCGACCTGACTGTGGGAGCCCACCGGGTTCTGCCCGACGGTCAGCTGAATGGTTACGCACACGTATTCCTCTTAGGCGATCACGACCACGACGTCTTCCCCGTCGGTTGCGACAACTGTCCCTCCCATTACAATCCCGACCAGGCCGATCACGACGGCGACGGCGTCGGGGACGCCTGCCAATGCTGCCCGTGCCATCTCGACCCGCGGTGCGACCTGACGCTCGATATCCTGGACATCGTTCTCGCCATCGACATCGTCTATCAGCGCGTGGATCTCGAAATGGTCGGGATCTGCCCCTATCACCAGGTGGATGTCGACTGCAACGCGGTCACCGATCAAGCGGACATAGCGCGTCTGGTGGATGTCGTCTTCCGCCTGAAGGATCCGGCGGTCGTATTCTGCAATCCTTGTGCGCCTTAGGCGTACCTGTATTGGTCACATGCCAAGCCCGCGAGGAGACCGATCCTCGCGATCCGGCATGATTGCAGTCGCGCCGGTCAACCCATCCAGAAGCCCTTGCGATGCGTGACGCCGAGTACCTTATGACAGAACGGACAGAAGTAGATGTACCGTCTGCCGAAGACACCCCGGATTTGGTTGTACCATGCCGTCTTGAGGGGCTGTTGGCAATGCGGGCAGATGGGGTCGATATCGTCTTTACGTTGAAGTTCCATGTCTCACCTCGTCTCACCTCGTTGATGTCGCGCCGGTCCGCCTACCGCGCCCGTCGCCAGTCCGATTCCGTCATGAGTTCACCGAGCTTATTCCACAACTCCTGCAGTTTGCAGCGCATCACGATCAGGTCGTGCTTGATCCCCCTGATGTCTCTCACATAGTCGTGCAGCTTGGCCTCTTTGTGGAAGCCGAGCCGTTTGAACATGCGCCGCACCCCGACCTGCGGTCCCATGATCTTGACCACGAGTTCTTCGACCTGCTTGCTGCTGGCCAGCATGTAGAGTTCCCGGGCCATCAGCCGTCCGAGTCCGCGGCGCTGAAAGGGGCGGGCAACGATCAGGCGGATTTCGCCGACATGCTCCTTCCAGCCGTGACCCTCGAGTTCCAGCGCCCCGTCGGCCACAATCTGATCGTCAACGATCGCAACGAGTCGCGTCACACCGCCGGTCGCCATCATCTGGATGCGACGCACCACCGTCTCCCGGTCGGTGAGCGGTCGCCGAAGGTAAGTCTTGTCCTCCTCGGGCAGGGCCTCGAAAAAGGCCAGGGACCGGTCGACATCGTCGGCGCTCATCTCGCGGATGAGGACCTCGGTTCCGTCCTTCATACTTACTGTTTTCTCCATCGGGGCACCTACTCCTTCTGAGAGCACGGGATTATCATCTGGTATCGCATACTAACGCACTACGCGCGGCGAGGCCATGATTCGCCTCCGATGTCTCTGCCGCCGTCTAAGTTAGCTTGATCCAGGTCGGGATGCAACAACTCCGGCATTGCCGGCGCCGGCGATCTGCGGGCCGGGTGGCACAGTGCTGCTGCTGAGGCAGAATGAGCCATTTTGTTTGACTAAACGGACCATGGAGGGCAACTTGGCAATACCACATGTCTACCGCCGAAGCCGGACGGACTCGGCAGGTACCCCACGCCATTACGCACACAGACCGGAGAGGTTGTCCGGCATGCAAGGAGGTCACATGAAACGGGTCACGAGCATTCTCGCGGCTGCTCTCATCCTGTGTTCAGGCGCAGGTGCCTGGGCCGCCAACTCCGTGGTCGTGCAATCGGCGACACTGGGGACAAACGGGAACAACTGTGAGATCAGGGTGCGTATCGAGAACGACGTCGCTCTGAACGCCCTCCAGATTCCGCTCGTCATCCGTGAGGTGACGCCGGGTGCATTCATCACGGAGATGGAACTCGTGTTTGATGATCGCCTGGGTCCCGGTGGACGCTTGGATGACATTCAGATCCGGCAACACCATGCCGAGCCGGATGGTTCGTGCAAGCCGGGAGGATTCGGCGTCGCCACATATACGGACGGCTTGCCGCATCCCGTAGCCGCCTCGCCGGAAGGCGCTGTCTTCGCGGCGGTCGCCATCATGCCGAGCAACTACCTCCCGCCCGGCACGGATGTGACCGGTTCACTGGTCCTGACGGTTGACCTGACCGGCATCCCCGGCACCTTCGAGATCGACACGACCTGTGCCGATCCGAACATCCACGTGCTGTTTAGCGACGAGTATGGCTATTGGATGATACCGTCCTTCACAAAGGGGATCATTACCGTGGTGCCCAACGCACCGCCGGTCGTGTTGTGCTCCGACGTCACGGTTGCCGCCGACGCATTCTGTGAGGCCACCGCATCGATTGACAACGGCTCCTACGATCCCGACGGCAATCCCATGACCATCGTGCAGACGCCGCCGGGGCCGTATCCACTGGGCGACACCGACGTCTGGCTGATAGTCAGCGATCCGTACT
>DATKYL010000215.1:0-4442 GCA_035528515.1 Acidobacteriota bacterium
CTCGTGCGGTCCGAAACCGATGAGCGTGCAGTCCGCCCTCACCACCGTGTACTGGATCTTCTCACCCAGAAACTCGCGCGCCGTCACACGCCAGGGTGACAGTCCCGTCCCTTCCTGCACAACGATGTGCTCGGGGCGGACGCCGATCTCGACGACGCCGGCGGTGCGCGCGCCGAGTCGATCGGTCACGGAAGGCGGCAGTGCCCAGCCGGGCGGTTCCAATCGGATCGTGCCATTGATGCTCTCCAATCGTCCCCGCACGAGGTTGATCGCCGGGCGGCCCAGAAAGGTGGCCACGAAGCGGTTGGGCGGATCGTGATACAGATCCTGCGGGGTGCCGTCGCCCATGATCCGACCCGCATCAAGAACAAGGATGCGATCGCCCATCGTCAGAGCTTCGGTCTGGTCGTGGGTGACGTAAAGTGCGGTCCGGCGCAGTTCCCGTTGGCGGGCGACAATCTCCGCCCGCATCCCCGCACGCAACGGAGCATCGAGATTGGACAGCGGCTCGTCGAAAAGGAAAATCTGCGGATCGGCTGCGATGGCCCGCCCCAGGGCGACGCGCTGCCGTTCCCCGCCCGAAAGCGCCTTCGGTCTCTTGTCGAGATGGGCCGATAGTTTCAGGGAACCAGCGATGCCGCGGACACGTTCAGCTATTCGGCCCTTGGGAACGCGTCGTATGCGCAGCGGGAACGCGATATTGTCGAAGACCGACCAGTGCGGATAGAGCGCGTAGGACTGAAAGACCATTGCGCAGCCGCGGTTTTTCGGCGGCATTCCGCGAACATCGACGCCGTCGATCAGGATACGGCCCGCGTCCGGGCTCTCCAGTCCGGTCACCAGGCGGAGCAAGGTCGATTTGCCGCACCCGGAGGGTCCGACGATGACCAGGAACTCACCGCTCCCCGCCTCGAAGCTTATGTCACGGAGAGCCGGTGTCGTACCGAACGATTTGTCGACGCGCTCAAAGGTTACTGACGCCATAGGTCGTCTCCCTGCACCCGGACCGCAAGGTGACCTGCCGCCGTCGCACCGTCAATAGGAAGCTGGAGGAACTTAATACCGGTTGACCTGAAGAGCGATGTTGCCCTCTTTTCGGGGCGGGGCGACCCTTGGGGGGACACAACGGAGACAACACCAAATGAGGAAAGTCAAACGGCGTACCAGTACCGGACCAGACATTGATTCCGAAATTTTCAAAGCCTACGATATCCGCGGGACCGTTCCCGATCAGATCCGACCGGAGATTGCCACGCTGATCGGGCGCGCTTTCGCTCATGAAATCGCCGGAAAGAAAATCGCCGTCGGCCGCGACGTGCGCACACACTCCGAGGAACTGACCGACGCGCTCTGCGCCGGGCTGTTGGAGGGCGGCTGCCACGTGATCGACGTCGGCCTCGTCTCAACCGACGCGTTGTATTTCGCCGTCGGGCATCTCGGCTGTGACGGTGGTGTCATGGTCACCGCGTCGCACAATCCACCCGAGTACAACGGGTTCAAGATGTGCCGTGCCGAGGCGGAACCGCTGTCCGGGAACGAAGGCATCAAGCGCATTCAGGAAATGGTTGAGCTGGCAGATTTCGATCCGCCGGTTGCAGGCGGGACCCGTGAATCCCATCCAATCATCGAAGACTTCACCAACCATGTTCTGTCCTTCGTCAACGGCAGTGAGACCAAACCCTTCAAGGTCGTGGTGGACGCCGGTAACGGCATGGCGGGTATTACGGTCCGGCCCGTCTTCGACCGGCTGCCGTGCGAGCTGATACCGATGTACTTCGATCCGGACGGCACGTTTCCCAATCACCCGCCCGATCCGCTCAACCCCAAGAACCTCGAAGATCTCATCGCGCGTGTAAAAGAGGAAAACGCCGACTTTGGCGTCGCGTTCGACGGTGACGCCGATCGGCTGTTCCTGGTCGATGAGACCGGCCAGCCGGTCAGCGGGGACATCGTGACGCTTCTGGTCGCCAAGAGTCTGCTGGCGAAGAATCCCGGCGCGACGATCCTGTACAATATCATCTGCTCGCGCGCCGTCCCGGAAGCAATCAATGCCGCCGGCGGCCGTGCGGTGCGGACACCGGTCGGACACGCGCTGATCAAGCCGATCATGAAGCGGGAGGATGCCGTCTTCGGCGGCGAGCACTCGGGACACTTCTACTTCAAACACAACTGGAACGCCGATTCGGGCCTCATCGCCATGGTGGTCGCGATGGAGACGATCTCCGAGGCGGGCTGCCCGCTATCCGAATTGGTCGCCTCCGTCGATCCGTACGTCCGCTCCGGTGAGATCAATACCCGGGTCGCCTCAATCCCGCGTACGCTCCAGAGAATCGAGAAAGCCTTCGACAAAGAGGTCATCGATCACTCCGACGGGCTCACGATCGCCTTCGACGAATGGTGGTTCAACGTCCGGCCGTCGAATACCGAGCCTCTTTTGCGGCTCAATATCGAGGCGAATTCGGCCGAAGTCTTAGAAGAGAAGACGGCGGACCTTCTCCGCCTCATCCGGGGCAAGAGACGCGCCTCGGCGGCAAAGGCCAAGTAAGGGCCACGCCTCCCACCAAACGTCGTGCGTGGCCTGGGGGCAAGACCGATGGAATCAGGCGCACGCAAGACACTGTTGATCGTCGACGACGATTCTCGCATTCGCAGTCTGCTGACGGAAGCGCTCGGCGCGGTCGGGTACGCCACGCTGGAGGCGGCCGACGGTCAGGAGGCGCTCGACGTGATCCGCTCCGAGACGGTCGACTGTATCATCGCCGACATCAAGATGCCGGAAATCGACGGGCTGGCACTCCTGTCTCAGGTGAAGTCGGAAAGACCCGCGCTCCCGGTCGTCATGATCACGGGCTTCGGCTATCGGCAGCAAAGGGAACAGGCCACCAGCGCCGGGGCTGACGGTTTTCTCATGAAACCGTTCCGCCTGAGCAAGATCGAAGAGGTCCTGGCACGGGTTCTCAAACCCCGGAGCGACGGGAAGCGGCATCGTCCGATCCGCGACGTCCTGATCGTCGAGGACGACAACGAATTCCGTGTTCTCTTGACCGAGATTGTCGAGGCGCTGGGCTACAACACCGAAGGCGTGGCGGATGCCGAATCGGCACTTGAGCGCGTCGCGAAGAAAAAACCGGATGTGATCATCTCGGACTTCAAGCTCCCCGGGATGTCGGGCGAAGAGCTGATCCGCGAGGTGAAAGCGGAGTACGCCGATCTGCCGATCGTTCTGATCACCGGGTACGCCCCCTCCCTGGATGGGAAAGAGTTCGCCGACGGCGCCGCCGACGCCTTCCTCCTGAAACCGTTCCGGATCGACCGCATCGGCGACATCCTGCGCTCGCTCGAAGAAACGACGACTCCCACCGATCAGACGTCAGCCTGACTCTGAACCGATCGGGATCAGGTACTCCCTAACGTCCTCCACGTGCTGCGTCGTTTGCACAACTCCGGTTGGCGCCCGGTAGCTCACGGATCTGCTCAAGCTCGCGCTGGATCGATTCGTCGCTTTGGTCATGACGGGCCAAGACGCAGGCCGTCACCTTGGCGGCCGCCTCGAGTTCGGCGGGAATCACCATCGTCGCCCCCGCACGCATAAGGCCGGCCACGTCCCCCACGTAGCGGGATCGCACGATGATGGGGAGAGACGGCGCCAGCCGGCGTGCGACCCGAATGGCACGCGCGGCCGCGCTGGGATCGTTGATCACGATAACGAGTTCACGCGCCCGAGCAATACCCAGAGACTGAAGAACGTCGGTGCTCGTCACGTCACCGAAGAACGCCGGTTCCCCCTCCGCGGCGGCCTGCCGCACGTTTTCCGAGTTCAGATCGACAATGGCGTAACGAATCCCGAGGCGTTTCAGCGAACGGGCCAGCGCCTGCCCGGCGATGCCCAGACCGGCGATGATCAAGTGATCATGCAGGGCCCGTGCTTCGGATTCGGCCTCGCCGGCGCTACGGACACCGAGAAGTCGCGTGAGGACACGGATGCGACCGGTGCCGGCCGCCAAGTGCGGCCCTGCCGCCAACAGAACCGGGGTCACCAGCATCGAGAGCACGGCGGCCGCAAAGACGATTTCGGCCAACGCCCCCTCCCAAATACCCTGCGTACGGCCCGCCTGCGCCAGCACGAACGAAAACTCACCGATCTGCGCTAACGCCACCGCCGCGAGCACACACGCCCTCAGAGGAAAACGGAGGATGACGCCGACCAGGAATACGATGAGGGACTTGCCCAGGATGATGGCGACCAGCACCCCCAGAATCGGAATGATGTTGTCGGCGAGAGCCCGCGGATCGAGTAGCATCCCGATCGAAACGAAAAACAGGCTGGTCAGCGTTTCCCGAAGGGGAATGATGTCGGACAGCGCCTGTTCGCGGTACTCGCTGCCGGCCACCACCAACCCCGCCAGAAACGCACCCATGGCCAGCGGCACGCCGACACTTGA
>DATKYL010000216.1:0-15385 GCA_035528515.1 Acidobacteriota bacterium
AACCCGGTGGGGCCGCAGGCTATATCTTGCCCGGCCGCGCCGCTATACGGTATGTTCCAGTGTCGAATGAGGAGGGACCGTGGACATCAGAGAGAATCTCAAATACACTAAAGAGCACGAATGGGTCCTCGTGGAAGGGGACATCGGCACCGTCGGCGTTACCGACTTCGCTCAGGGGGAACTTGGGGACATCGTGTATGTAGAATTCCCGGAGGTCGGCGCCGAGGTCACCGCGGGCGAACCGTTCGGCACCATCGAGGCGGTCAAGGCGGTGGCGGAACTCTTTGCCCCGGTCTCCGGCACGGTCGCGGAGATCAATGAGCAGTTGGCCGACGATGCCGGGATTATCAACGCCGACTGCTACGGTGAGGGATGGATGATCAAGATTCGCATCGCCGCTCCGGCGGCGCTGGATGATCTTCTCTCGCCGGAAGAGTACGCGCAACTGACCGCAAAGGAGTAACCGGCCGGGGCTGCGGTCCGCGGGCGGCGGTTCGCGCCGCACCCGACGGCGGCCCGGCAGGGTGGCCGATGTCGTACACGCCGCACACCGACGCAACGCGTCGGCAAATGCTCGAAACGATCGGGGTCGATCGTTTCGAAGATCTGATTGCGAGTATACCCGCGGCGGCCCGTCAGTCCGCCCCGACCGACCTGCCGCCGACGTTATCCCAGTCCGACGTCGACCAACTGCTGGAATCCCTGGCGGCGTCGAACGCCTGTTCTCCCGCATGTCTCTCTTTTCTGGGGGGCGGCGCCTACGATCACCACGTGCCGGCAGCCGTCGATCATCTCTCGGCACGCTCGGAATTCTACACCGCCTACACGCCCTATCAGCCCGAGGTGGCGCAGGGCACGCTGCAGGCGACGTATGAATTTCAGTCGATGATCCGTCGCCTGACGGCGATGGATGCGGCGCAGGCGTCGCTCTACGACGGCGCTTCGGCCGTGGCCGAAGCCGCCCTGCTGGCGATGGCACATACCCGCCGCCGCGGCATTGTCATCGCGGGGACGCTCAACCCGCGCTATCGGAGCGTGCTGGAAACCTACCTGAGCGCCCAGGACGTCACTTTCACTTCGGCGACATTGCCTGACGGGCGCACCGATTTCGCCGGTTTGGGCAAGACGGTCGACGAGACGACGGCTTGTGTCATCATGCCGTCGCCTAATTACTTCGGGAACCTTGACGACTGGTCCCGTGGCGCCGAGATCGCACACGCCGCAGGGGCGCTACTGGTTGCCGTATTTCATCCGATCGCCCTCGGACTCCTGACTCCGCCCGGCGAGTGCGGCGCCGATATCGCCGTCGGCGAGGGACAGCCGTTGGGCAACCCACCGTCCTTTGGGGGGCCGCTGTTGGGTCTTTTTGCGACGCGCCGCGCGTATATGCGGCGGATGCCGGGGCGGCTGGTCGGCCGTTCGGTCGATGCCCGCGGTGCACCCGCGTTTGTCATGACCCTGCAGACGCGCGAGCAGCACATCCGGCGCGAAAAGGCGACCTCGAATATCTGTACCGCGCAGGCGCTCATGGGGACGCGTGCGGCGATTTACATGGCGCTTATGGGCCGGCAGGGCATCCAACGTCTGGCCCAGACCTGCGCCGATCGCGCGCACTACCTGGCCGAGCGCATTGCCGCTCTTGACGGGTACACCGTACCGTTCGGGCCCGATTTCTTCAACGAGTTCGTTGTGGAAGCGAGCGTCGGTGCCGGTGCCGTACTCGCCCAACTGCGTGCCCGCGGCATTTTCGGCGGGATCGAGCTCGGCGGCCGATTCCCCGGTTGCGAACGACGCTTCCTGGTGTGCGTCACCGAAAAGCACTCCCGCGATGCCCTTGATCGGTTGGTCGCCTCCTTGGCGGAGGCCCACACGGGCGCCGCTGAGCCGGCCGTCGGTACCGCCGGCGGGCACCCGCGCTCGACGTCGGGAGGAGTGCAGGGAACATGATATCGCATCGTCCCGTTCGGACGCTGGCGGTCGCGCTCGCACTCGCCGTCAGTGTGGCTGTCGGCCTGTGCTCAGGTCCTGCCGCGGCGGAGGAGACGCCCGCCGCGCCGCCTGAGATTGACTGGTACTACTCCCTGGACCAGGCCGTCGCCCACGCGGCGACGATCGGTCGGCAGGTGGCGGCGGTTTTCTACACCGACTGGTGCAAGTGGTGCCGCCTTTTGGACGATTCGACATTCTCCGATCCGCGGATCACCCCCATCATCGACCGCCTCGTGTTCGCCCGGGTGAATGCCGAGAGTGATACGGCCGCCGCGCATCGTTACAGCGTACGGGCGTACCCGACGGTCATCATCCTGACGCTCGAGGGCCAGGAAGTCGACCGCTTGGTCGGATACCTCCCGCCCGAAGAGTTCGAGAAGACGATGACCGATTACCTCGACGGTCGCGGCACGTACTGGGATATCGACCGGAAGCTGAAACGGGATTCCAAGAACCCGGAGCTGGTCTTCGCGATCGCGGAAAAGTACGAGCAACGCGGTGAGATCGACAACAGCCGCGAAAACTACCGCAAGGTCGTCTCACTCGACGAGAAGAATGCCGAAGGCTGGACGGACAATGCTCTGTTCGCGCTGGCCCGCCTGCATCGCGAACAGGGGAAATGGTACAAGGCCGCAGAGGGCTTTCGGCGTATGCTCGAGAGCTATCCTGAGTCCGAGTTGCGGCCCGACGCGGAAGCGTACATCCCGTGGCTGTTTGAACAGGCGGGCGACACGACGCGGGCGCTTGAGTATTACCAGGCTTTCGTGAAACAGTACAAAGGATCGCGCGACCGGCCGTGGGCGGAGAAACGGATCGCCGCACTCACGCCGCGCAATGAGGATTGAGCAGTGTCCAGGATACCGATGAGCGGACCGACGATATTCGACTTGTCGCGCACGGGCGGCGGCGGCGCCGTGGTTTCCGCGTCGGACGTGCCGCCGGTGTCGACCGCGTGGCGCCTTCCGCCCGAGCGGCTGCGCAGCCAACCTCCGGACTGGCCGGAGGTGTCGGAGCCCGAAGTTGTCCGCCATTACACGCGCCTGTCGACGTACAATCACCACATCGATAAAGACATCTACCCTTTGGGTTCGTGCACGATGAAGTACAACCCGAAGGCCAACGACCGCGCCGCCTCTCTGCCGGGCTTCGCGCAACTTCATCCGGAGGTCCCCGATGCCGACGCGCAGGGAGCGCTCCGTCTGATGTGGGAACTGGCGCGCGATCTGGCTGCGATCACCGGCATGCACGAGGTGCGGCTCCAGCCCGCTGCCGGTGCCCAGGGTGAGATGGTTGGCCTGCTCATGGCACGCGCCTTCCATCAAGCGCAGGGCGAGAAGCGCACGCGCGTGATCATTCCCGATTCCTCCCACGGGACGAATCCGGCCTCCGTGACGCTGAGCGGGTTTGAGGCAACGGCGATCCAATCGAACGCCGAAGGGCTTGTCGATCCCGAGGCGCTGGCCGCGGTGGTGGATGAGAATGTCGCGTGCGTAATGCTCACCAACCCCAACACCCTTGGCCTCTTCGAACGGGATATCCTCAAGATCGCGGCAATGGTGCATGCCAAGGGCGGGTTGCTCTACAACGACGGCGCCAACACCAACGCGCTGCTGGGTTTGGCGCGTGCCGGCGACATGGGATTCGATCTGTTGCACCTCAATCTTCACAAGACTTTTTCCACCCCCCACGGCGGCGGCGGTCCGGGGGCCGCCGCGACCGGTGCCACCGCACAACTGGCACCGTTTTTCCCCGGCCCGGCGGTTATCCGTACCGAACGCGGGGGGACGACGGTTTTCAGCCGGACGGCTCCGGGCCCTGATGCGATCGGCTCGGTGCACACGTTCTTCGGCAACTTCGGCGTACTCGTCCGCGCCTACGTTTACATCCGTTCGCTCGGTGCCGAGGGACTGGCCGAGGTCGCGCGCGACGCGATCATCGCGGCCAACTACCTGCGGGCGAAGATCAGCGGCGCCTATGAGATTCCCTATCCCGGACCCTGCATGCATGAATTTGTCGCCTCGGCCGTGCGGCAGAAGAAACACGGTGTCCGGGCCGGGCAGATCGGCAAACGGCTCCTCGACTTCGGAGTGCATGCACCAACGGTGTACTTCCCGTTGATCGTGGCCGAGGCGCTGATGATCGAACCGACCGAAACCGAGAGTATCGAACGGCTCGACGCCTACGCCGATGCGCTCCTGCAGATCGCCCGGGAAGTGGAACGTGATCCCGACCTGGTCAACTCCGCACCGCACGAAACACCCTTCCTGCGTATCGACGAGGCAAAGGCGGCGCGGGATCTGGATGTCGGATAGCATCTCCGCGCACGTCTCGAACGCCGGGGATCATCGCCGCCAAGGGGCGGCGTTTCTTTATGCGGACGGCGAACGAATACCCGTTATTGCCCGGGCATGATGCAACTGCGCTGCGACCAGCTCTCAGTATCCTATGCTTCGGACGGCGGCTCACCGATTCCCGCCCTTCGGGACGTTTCTCTCTCCCTCACTGCCGGGGAACGGGTCGCGATCGTCGGTCCCAACGGGTCGGGGAAATCGACACTGGCTCTGGTTCTGGCCGGGGTTCTGCCGCCCTCGCGCGGTCAGATCGTGGTGGACGAGAATCGATGTGATTCCCGTGCAACCGTGCCGCGCGGTACGGTCGTGTTTCAGGCCCCGGAAGATAACCTGATCGCCGATTCGGTTTTCGAGGAGATGGCTCTCACGCTCGAACACTGCCTGGGCCGCCGGGCGGATGACGAAGAGGCGAGACAGGCGCTGGCGAACGGCGGCGTCGCCGAACTGACCGACCGTCGCGTGGGACAACTCTCGGGCGGAGAGAAGCAACGCGTGGCCGTGGCCTGCGCGCTGGCGGCCGGCCGGGAAATGCTCGTGCTCGATGAACCTACGTCGCACCTCGATCCCCCCGGGCGGCGGTCTTTCTTTCAGTTTCTGGCGTCGCGGCATCGCCACGGACTCGAGACGGCACCATGTACCATCATCATTCTGGTCACGCAGTACGAGGACGAGGCGCGTCACTTCGAGCGGGTGATTCACCTGGACGCGGGACGGGTCATCTACGATGGGCCCGGCGACACATGGGGTGGATTCGGCTCCGACCGGCAGATGCCGGACGTGCCCGCGGCCTCCCCGGCGGCGGCACCGACCCTGTTCGTCCAAGCGTGTGGCCTCACGCAGGTGGCGACCTCAGGCCGACCGCTGCCCGAATCGAGTCTGGCGGGCATTGATCTCGAGATACAGGCCGGTGAGGCGATCGGCCTGTGCGGGCCGATCGGGTCGGGGAAGACGACGCTGGCCTATCATCTGGCGGGCCTGGTCGATCGTTGGCAAGGGACACTAACCTGGCACACCGGGGGATTCGCCCGCAATAAGCCCGTCGTGCTGATCCAGTTCCCGGAGCGCCAGCTCTTCGCCGGGAGTGTGATGGAGGACGTCGCCTACGGCCCGCGCGCACTGGGCGGGGGAATCGAGAAGTCGCAACGTGACGCGGAGGCGGCTTTGGCGCATGTGGGGTTGGCGCCTGAGATCTACGGCCCGCGCTCACCATTCGCTCTGTCCGGTGGCGAGAGGCGGCGGGCGGCGATGGCGGGCGTTGCCGCTGTCGATGCACCCCTGTATATCCTCGATGAGCCCACCGCCGCCCTCGATGGCAGGGGGTTGCAGCGCCTCGCCGGACTCTGCGCCGCCTGGCGCCGCGAAGGTCGCAGCTGCATCCTGATTTCCCACGACTTGGCAATTCTGCGCCGGCTGACCGAACGGGTTTGGGTGATGGAGCGCGGACGGCTCATCTATGACGGAACCTGGGTGGGGCTGGACGGTAAGCCTGGGGTGTTGGCTGGAATCGGCTTTTAGACCGGGGTTTGTCAAACGCGGGCGGCCGGTTCCGAAACCGGTGGATTTGCGGCTGTGGAGCCGCTTTATTGCCAGCGCCTTTTAATCCGGTCCCGAGAGGCCGGGAAAGAGCGGTCGGATCGATGCCAAAGCTCACAATCCTGCTTTTCTCCCCGTCACTTCGTGACCGCTTCTCCATTACGCTATTGTGCGGGAGGGTTCGGTCGTGCCGGTGAAAGTTGAACTGACCGCGGCGCGTCCGGTCATGGATGGTGCCGCTATACGGCGGGCGATGGAGCGTATCGCCCACGAGATTCTCGAGTGCAACGGCGGCGTGGCCAACCTTGTCCTGATCGGTATTCGGACGCGGGGTGCTTTTCTGGCCGATCGTATCGGGGCCGTCATCAAGCGTGTGGAGGGCGCCTCCGTTCCCATCGGATACCTCGACATTTCGTTTTACCGCGACGATCTCCGGGGTGCCCTTTCGGCGCCGGTTGTCCAGAAAACGGAGATCCTCTTCGACGTGGCCGGAAAGACCGTCGTGCTGGTCGACGATGTCCTCTTCACCGGCCGCACGATCCGTGCGGCGCTCGACGCGCTGACCGATCTGGGACGGCCGCAGGCGATCCAGTTGGCGGTCCTGGTCGACCGCGGCCATCGCGAGCTGCCGATTCGCGCCGATTATGTCGGCAAGAATCTCCCGACCGCGCGCAAAGAACAGGTGGTCGTGCAATTGACGGAACGCGACGGCGCCGACGGTGTGACCGTCGGCCGCGTTACCTCGCGCAAACAGGAGGAGCCGCAGCCGACGCTGGAACTGAATATGGATGACGAGGGATAGAACTCTGCGGGACGAAACAGGCGGAATTCAAATGGTGGCATCCGATCGCAAGCCCCGTCGCGGGACGGAGGGCGGGACGTCGAAGCGGACATCCGGCGACGAGATCGTGAATCTCGCGATCGCTGACAGGCCGGGGCGGTTGAAGATCCCCCACCTGCTCGGTCTCGAGGGGGTCTGTCGCGAAGATCTCCAACTCATTCTGACGACCGCGGAGTCGTTCAAGGAGATTCTGGACCGGCCGGTCAAGAAGGTCCCGCCGTTGCGCGGCCAGACGGTCGTCAATCTGTTCTACGAGCCGTCGACGCGGACCCGGATCTCCTTCGAATTGGCGGAGAAACGCCTGTCCGCCGACGTGGTGAATTTCACCGCCTCGGCCTCCTCGGTCCAGAAGGGCGAATCGTTACGCGACACGGTTAAGAACATCCTGGCGATGAAGACCGACGTGGTGGTTATTCGCCATCCCTCTGCGGGGGCGCCGCACTTTCTGGCGCGCACGACGGATGCCATTATTCTCAACGCCGGTGACGGCGCGCACGAGCATCCCACGCAGGGTCTCCTGGACATCTACACGCTGTGGGAGCGTTGGCGGGGCCTCGCGGGCAAGCGCGTGCTGATCGTCGGAGATCTCCTGCATTCGCGGGTGGCGCGCTCAAACATCTGGGGTCTGCTGACACTCGGTGCCGAGGTGGCGATCTGCGGTCCGGCGACACTCGTCCCACGCGCCTTCGCCCGGTGCGGCGTCGAAGTCTACACCGATCTGGACAAAGCCCTGGCCACGGGCTTCGATGCGATCAACGTTCTCCGTATCCAGTTGGAACGGCAGCGTTCGGATTTTCTTCCCACTTTGCGGGAGTACTCCCGCCTCTTCGGCCTTGATGCCGCACGGGCGCGTCGGCTGCGTCCCGGCGGGCTGGTGATGCATCCCGGCCCGATGAATCGCGGCGTGGAAATCACGTCGGAAGTCGCCGACGGCAAGGCATCGGTTATCCTCGACCAGGTGACGAACGGACTGGCGGTACGGATGGCGGTTCTCTATCTCCTCTGTGGCGGGCAGGCGCCCGCTCAGAGCGAACCGGAGGCGGCATGAACGGCTCGGGCGACTACCCGGTAATCCGGCTGGTGCGCGGCGGCCGCGTGATCGACCCGGCGACGGGTTTCGACGGTATCGCCGACGTGCGTATCGACGCGGCGGGACGCATTGAAGACATCGTCGCGAACGGCTCGGGCGCGGATGAATCGGTGCCGCCGAATGCTATCCTCGATGCAATGGGGAAGATGGTGGCCCCCGGATTCATCGATCTGCATACGCACCTGCGCGAACCGGGGCGCGAGGACGAAGAGACCGTTGCCAGCGGCTCCGTTGCGGGTGTGCGCGGGGGCTTCACGACGCTCTGCTGCATGCCCAACACCGAACCCGCGATCGCCGACCAGGAAACCGTGCGCTTCGTCCTCGACCGCGCGCTGGCGGCGCCCGGACGCGTGCACCCCATCGGCGCGATCACGCGCGAACGGAAAGGCGAATCGCTGGCCGAGATTGCGGAGATGGTGGCCGCCGGAGCGGTGGCGTTCTCCGACGACGGTTCGCCGGTGGTCTCGGCCGGGCTGCTACGGCGGGCGATGGAGTACGCGCGCATGTTCAACGTACCGATCGCCTGCCACTGTGAGACGCCCGATCTGTCGCGCGATGGGGTGATGTACGAGGGATTTGTTTCCGTCAAGCTGGGTCTGCGCGGCATACCCGCGGTCTCCGAACAGATCTGCGTAGCGAGGGATATCGCGCTCGCGCGGGCGACCGGCGCGCGCCTGCACATCTGTCATGTGTCGACGGCCGGGTCGGTGGAGATCATCCGCGCCGCCAAGGCCGAGGGAATGGGCGTGACCGCCGAAGCCACACCGCATCATCTGATTCTGACCGACGACCTGATCGCCGAGAACTTCGATCCGATGCTGAAGGTCAACCCGCCGCTCGGCACGCAGGAAGAAGTCGATGCCGTCCGGCAGGGCGTGGCCGACGGGACGATCGACTGCATCGCCACCGATCACGCCCCTCACGCCGAGCAGGAGAAAGACGGCGAGTTCGATCTGGCGCCCTTCGGCATGATCGGCCTGGGCACGGCGCTGAGTATTTGCCGTCAGGCGCTGATCGACACCGGTGTCTTGGACTGGCCCGGGTTGATCGCCCGCCTGACCTACCGACCGGCCCAGGCATTCGGTCTCGATGCGGGCCGGCTGGCCAAGGGGCAGGCTGCCGACGTGGTCGTGATCGATCCCGAACGGGTCTGGACCGCGACCCCGGAGGCGCTGGCGTCCAAATCGAAGAATTCACCGTTTCTGGGATGGGAACTGAAGGGCCGGGTCTGCGCGACACTGGTCGGGGGCAGGCTTGTCCATCAGCTCAACGGGGACACATAGGCGGTCCACTCATACAACGAACGACCAGTTGCACAGAGGATGATAGGACATGCGAGTTCCATTTGTTGATCTGAAGGCGCAGTACGCGACCATTAAAGATGAAATCGACCCCGCGATTGCCGGTGTGGTGCAGAAGTGCGCGTTTGTCCTGGGCCCGGCGGTGGGGGAATTCGAAGAGAACTTCGCCCGCTTCTGCGGTGTGAAACACTGCGTGGCGGTCAATTCGGGAACCTCGGCGCTGCACTGCGCGCTGACCGCTGCGGGGGTGGGACCGGGTGACGAGGTGATCACCGCCGCCAACACATTCGTTGCGACCTGCGCGGCGATCTCTCATTGCGGCGCCACGCCGGTGTTGGTGGACCCTGAACCCGCCACGTACAATATCGACCCCAAGCTGATCGGCGATGCGATTACGCCCCGGACCAAGGCGATTCTGCCGGTTCACCTCTACGGCCGGCCGGCGCCGATGGACGCAATCAACGCGGTCGCCAAGACCGCCGGTCTGCCGGTGATCGAGGACGCCTGCCAGGCGCATGGGGCCAAATACAAGGGACGTCGCGCCGGGCAACTGGGGCGGGCCGCCTGTTTCTCTTTCTATCCCGGCAAGAACCTCGGTGCCTACGGCGAGGGCGGCGCGGTGGTCACCGATGACGACGACCTGGCGGCCCACGTGCGCATGTTGCGCGATCACGGTTCCCGGCAGAAGTATCATCACGAGATGCTCGGATACAACTACCGGATGGAGGGCATCCAGGGCGCGGTCCTCAATGTGAAACTGAAGCATCTCGACGAGTGGAACGCGCGGCGGCGGTCGCGCGCCGACCGCTACCGGGAGAAACTGGCGGGTGCGAATCTCGTCCTGCCGCCCGCCGACGACGATTCGGAATCGGTCTACCATCTATTCGTCGTTCAGGTCGATGACCGTTCGCGCTTTCAGGATGATCTCAAGGCGGCCGAGATCGACACGATCATTCACTATCCGATACCGGTTCACCGGCAGAAGGCGTACGCGCACCTCGCGGACATGAAACTCCCGGTGACCGACGCGCAGGCCGGACGCATCGTCTCGTTGCCGATGTTCGCCGAACTGACCACTGAACAGGTTGATTTCGTCGCCGAGACGGCGCGGAATTCGGTCGATTTGTAGTCCGTTCTCTCTATGGCCAAAACGCGGCGCCGGAGAAGTGCCACCCCGACCGATCGAGAGCCTCGCAGCTCGACGGGTTGGTCATGGACCCCGATCCTGTCACGCCCGCAAGTGCGCCTCGGCGCCGTACTCCTGATCGCCGTCCTGGCGATCGTCGTGCGCTTCGTGCATGTCGGTGCCGACCCTCCCGCCGACGTCTCCTGGAGTCAGGATCTTCTCACCGATCCGCCGGAATACACATCATACGCGCGCAGTGCGGTCGCGCTGGGCGACTGGAACCCGCTCGGTGACGAGCGTCTTATCTTTTTCCGCAAGAACATCACCGGTGCATGTGCTTACGTCATCTTCTCGATCTTTGGTTCCTCGATTGCCACGGCGAATCTGACGGCGGTTCTTCTCAATCTGATTGCGCTGGGATTCCTGGCTTGGGGCGTCGGTCGGGCGTTCGGGCCGACCGCCGGGCTGGGTACCGCATGGCTGTTGGCGGTCAACTACCTGTTTGTCGGTTACGGCCGCCAACCGTTTCTCGAGGTTGCCGCCAACGCCTGTCTGGCGTTCACCTTCTGGGCGATTCTCATGGGCGCGCGGCGCTGGTGGTTGGTCCTGATCGGCGGATTGGTGGCCGGTGCCGGTACGTTCTTCGGCAAGGTCACGGCCCTGCACGCCGCGCCGATCTTCCTCCTGGGTGCTGCGTTGGTCGGGTATCAGGCGGCCGGTGAACCGGTTTGGCGGCGTTGGGCGCGCCCGGTCGGCTATGCCGTCGGCCTGGGATGCGTCGGCCTGCTGTGGTATCTGTTTGCGTATCGCCTGGCCTCCGCGGAAGTCCTCGCCTACCTCAAAGAACAGTCGCAGTCGCTCTACGGATCGCCGATCGGATTGGCGTCGATCAAGGGATTTGTCTATCAGTGGTTCTCGTTCGGTGCCGACACCGGCGTGTGGACGCGTGCACCGATCTTAGGCGTTGCGGGTTTTGCCGGGCTGGTGTGGATGTGCGTCCATTACGGGCGGCGCGGAACGTGGCGCGCCTTCGTGCAACGGCTGTCGCCCGGTGCCGTGCTGATCGTCGGGTGGTTGGTCAGCGGCTATCTTGCATTCTCGCCGTTCAACTATCGCCCGGTGCGCTATCAGATCGTGCTCTTGTTTCCCCTTGCGGCGGCGGCGGGGTGGTTTCTGTATCGGCTCTCGGCGGCGGCGGAGTCGGAGAGCCAGAGGCCGCGGAGCGGCGTCTCATGGTGGATGTCACCGCTGCTGGTTGTGGTTCTTGCCACCGGCGTGGCGCAGCTTTTCCTGGTGAACCAGTTCGGCGGTTTTCGTCGCGCCGAGTGGGGCATGGTGGCGGCGACCGGTCTGATGATCGCGATCGCCGTCGTTGCCGGGTGGACACTATTGAGCCGGCGCCGTACCGCGTGGACACCCGCTTGGCGGACGCGGCTGCGCTCGATCGGGGAAGTCCTCGTCGCGCTGCTTCTGGTGATCGCGCTCGTCGAGCAGGGGCGGCACTTTCTCAGGTGGTGGGGGCACCGTCAATACACGATCGCCGCGGCCAACGCGGACTTGACCCGCGTCGTGGGACCGGGCGCGGTCCTCACCGGAAGCTGGGCGACGCCTTTGGCGCAACAGGAAGACAGCCCGACCAGTCTGACGCATTTCTTCTCGCTGGAGGAGTCCGAGGATTTCTTCTCCCGTTATCCGATTACGCACGTCGTGGTGGAAGATAAACGCGACGGGCCGTTCTTTCAGGACTATCCCGATCTGGCGCGCACCGCTGAACGCGTGACGACCTACACCATCCGTGACCTGCGTGTTGTCGTTCTGCGCATCGCCCACGCGGTGGAGAATCCGGAGGCGCGCCGCTATGTCCTGACACCCTTTGAGCGGTTGCGCCTTGATATCCGGGGACTCGAACCGGACACGATGCCGGCGGTGATCGCCCCGCTGGTCGCCGATTCAGCCGATACGTATTCCGGCTGGCGTCTTCTCGGTGATGCCTACAACCGGATTGACAGTCTCGATGCCGCCTTGAAAGCTTATCAGCGGGCCCTGACCCACAATCCTGATGATTTCGTTTTGCTCGCCCAGGCAGGTGACGTTTCTTGGAACAAGTACCGGACCATCGGAGGTCCGGTTGATCGGGATGCGGCGGCGGAATTGTGGCGGCGCGCACTGACGCTCAACCCGGGCAACCCGCATCTCATCCAGCGGCTGTCGAGAGTAGGAGGACCATGAGTAATCAACCAGTCGGCGATCCGTCGAAAGGGCAGCGCATCGAGGTGACGGTTGTGGTGCCGGCGCACAACGAAGAGGGCAATATCGTCCCTCTCTTCGAACAGTTTAATGAACTGGTCAATCGCGCGCGGTTTTCACTGGAAGTTGTCCTCGTCGACGACGGTTCGACCGATCAGACACTCCCCCGGGCAGTCGAAGCGCAACGCAAGCACCGCTTCGTTCGCATCGTCTCGCTCCCGTACCGCCGCGGCCTGACGGAAGCGCTGCGCGCCGGTTTCGCGGTGGCGCGGGGCGATATCCTGGTTTTTTAT
Source organism: Acidobacteriota bacterium (assembly GCA_035528515.1). Taxonomy (GTDB): domain Bacteria; phylum Zixibacteria; class MSB-5A5; order WJJR01; family WJJR01; genus DATKYL01. The sequence continues at coordinate 12,772 of DATKYL010000216.1, forward strand.
CCGGCCGACCGGCAGTTTCACCCGTCGGATATCCCGCGCATGGTGGAGAAAGTCCGCTCGGGTTTCGATCTGGTCACCGGACGCAAGATCGGGCAGTACAGCAAGCGGATCATCTCCGGCTTCTACAACAAACTGTCACGGATTCTCTTTCGGTCGATTCAGGTCGCTGATTTGAATTCGGTCAAGGCCTTCCGCCGCGAACTGATCGACGTGTTCGACTACCGGCACGACTGGCACCGATTCTGGGTGGCGATCGTCTCGGAGGCGGGCTATCGCGTCGGCGAGGTCGACGTCACTCTGTACGATCGTCCCGTCGGCCGTTCGAAATTCGGCATCTGGCGCATCCCCGGAGCTATTCTCGACCTCCTGGCCGTCAAGTTTCAGTACCACACGATGCGCCGGCCTCTGTGGTACTTCGGTCTTTCGGGGATGGTGATGCTCGCGCTCGGGTTCCTCATCGGGCTTTTTGCCCTGTATCAGCGTTTCGTGATGGGAACAGGGAATCGGTCGCTCATCTTCCTGGTCATGACGCTTGGTCTCTCCGGGGTGATCCTGTTTGCGATCGGATTTCTGGCGGAGTCGGTCGCCGGTATCCGCCAGCAGGTCGAGTCGATGCGGTCGTCGCCCAAATACCAGGTTTACCGTCCGGGTCCCCCGGTACGTCCACCGACGGACCGCACAACCCGTCGGCCGAACCGTGAGCGCTCGAGCGACGAACGTGCCGATCGCGGTCGCCGCACCGGGCCCTCATCGCGGACACGGCGCCCCCCGCGCACCGGGGACCGACGCGCGACACGTACCCCGGACGACATACCGACCGACAGGCCGCGGGTCGAGGCGCGGCCGTTGAAGGTGCCGGAGGATGATGTCGAAAAAGCGGGTGCGAAGCCGGACGAGCGCACGCAGGAGTTCCTGTCGTTTGCGTTCCCGGCATCGGGCGAGACGACCGACCGTGACGACACCCCGAGTGAGGACCAGTCCACCCCGCCGGAGGAATCAACTCCGGCCGAGCGGACACCCGTTCCTGACACAGACACGTCCGGTTCGGACACTGTTTCGGATGAGGCGGCCGATGACCGGCCGGTACCCGACACCGAGAAAGAACCGCCGGCTCCTCCTGTCCGCAACGATCGGTACGGACGACGGGGACGACGCTGAGGGCGTACGGTGTCTACGACCGGCGATCGACTTGACGTTCTGTACCTGACACATAACTACCCCCGTCACCCCACCGACTTCGCCGGGCGTTTCATCGCGCACCTGGCGGCACTGATTCAGACGGAGGGTCGTTTCGGTCGCATCGGTATCCTGGCGCCGCACTATCCGGGTGCCGCCACCGAAGAGACTCTGGACGGGATCGCTGTACGGCGCTTTCGCTACGGTGCCGATGCCGACGAACAGATCGCCTATCAGGGCGACTGGCGCGGCGTCTCCCTGACCGGCCCGCGCGGTCTCTGGGCGCACCGGCGGTTCTTTCGTTCGTTTTCCCGGGCGGCACACGCGTTCGTTGCGCAGTCGCAGCCGCGGCTGATCCATGCGCACTGGTGGGTGCCCGCGGGCTGGGTGGCGCGGTCGTTCGGGCGGCGATTGCCGCTGGTCGTGACACTGCACGGGTCCGATCTGCGCCTGCTCGAAAGCAAGCGCTGGATGCGGCCTCTGGCCTCGCAGGTCTTCCGACAAGCCGGAATCATCACGACGGTCTCGTCCTGGCTGGCCGATTCTCTGCGCACGATGTTCCCGGCGGCCGCCGCGAAGATCCGCGTCGCGTCCATGCCCCCCAACGACGACGTCTTTGGCCCCGGCGCAGCTGAACCTGCGGCAAACGCCATTCCGCAGATTCTGTGTGTCACAAGGTTTACCGGGCAGAAACGAAACGGCGTGCTCCTGGAGGCGCTGGCGGCGCTGCACGGCGAAGGACAGCCGTTCCATTGCCGGTTCATCGGGGCGGGAGGCTCGGAGGAGCAGGCCGTCGTCCAGCGCGCGGCAGACCTTGGCCTGTCCTCCACGGTCGAATTCGTCGGCGCCGTCGATCAACCGCGTCTGGCCGCCGCGTACCGCGATGCCGACCTCACGGTTCTTCCCGCAGTTGAGGAGGGGTTCGGGATGGCCCTGGTCGAGGCGCAGCTCTGCGGCTGCGCCACTGTCGGCGTCCGCTCCGGAGGGATCACCGACATTGTCGACGATGGCGTATCGGGTTACCTCGCGCAGCCCGATGATGCGGCCGACCTGGCCCGAGTCCTGCGGCGGGCGCTGGCGGACCCCGAGGCGCGGCGCCGGATGGCGCAGCAGGGACGGGAATCGGCGGTTCGGACTTTTGCGTCGGCGGTGATCGCCGGCCGGTTCATCTCCTGGTACGAAAGCCTGTTGTGAGCGAGGACCCCGCCGCCGGATAGCGCGATCTTTGGGTGATCTTCGGTCGATCCGCGTTTATATTGGCGCGGATAACGGTCTGGATGATTCGATGAAACCACTGGTCATCATCCCCACTTACAACGAGATGGAAAGTTTGCCGCGCATCGTGCCCGACGTGCTGGCGCAGGATGAATCTCTGTCCATTCTGATCGTCGACGACAATTCACCCGACGGCACCGGAGACCTGGCCGATCGGATGGCG
>DATKYL010000217.1:0-3536 GCA_035528515.1 Acidobacteriota bacterium
CAACATGGACAATGCCGAGGTGGATGATACCGTCACCGACGGGACATGGGTGGCCACCGTGCGAACCGTGCCGACCGGCGCGGCGGCGGGCACGTTTGAACTGGACCTGCTCGCTGGCCCCGGACTACCGACCACCGGCGACACTCTTACGCTCGGCGGCGTGGAGACTTGCACCATCGTCACCGCCGTGATGCAACTCACCGGCGACAACGCGACCGACTGGGAAATCGCCAGCGGCGAGGAAAACCGCTCGACCGAAATCGACCTCTACTGGGATGCGTAAATGGCCGGAAGCGTGTGGATAACCAGCGGCCTGCCGGTGCCGAAGAACGTCGCGCAGACGCCGACGGCGGGGGGCAGCGTGTTCATCACGAGCGGGTTGCCGGCGGAGGTGCTCGTTGCGGCGGCGGGCAACCGTAGACGCCGTGTTCTCATCTGTGGGAGGCGACGAGCATGATCGCTCTGAAAGATGCAGCACGTTCGTTCCTCGTCGGCCCCATCCTGGACGCCGACGGAGTGGCGAAAACCGACGAGGTTGTCGGCAATATCATCGTCACGAAGAACGGCACCCCAGGCGCGCCCAACGGGGCGACTACGCTCACGCACGATCATACCGGGCACTACGTGCTCGCGGCCAACGGCGGGGACATGGACACGCTCGGCGAGGTGACGTTCTCGCTGAACTCCGGCGCGAACGCGATGGGCCCGGTGGACTTCCAGGTCGTGCCGGTCAAGGTCTACAATTCGATGGTCGCGGGCAGCGACAACCTCGAAGTCGATGCGATCCAGATCAGCGGGGATGCAACGGCGGCAGACAACCTCGAATCGCAGTACGATGCCACCGGCTTGAGCGGTGACACGTTCCCGGCCACGCAGGCGGCGGTGGCCAACATCGGCGCGGCATCCGGCGGCGCGATCAACTTCGCTGCCAGCGAGGACAACACAGGCGGGGCGATCGATCCCAGCGCGGCGGCATTCGTCGGCTCCGTCATTGGCGGGACCTACGCGAGCACGCAATCAGGCGACGGAATCGTCCACGATATCGACGATGTTGGAGACGATATCGATATCGTCTACGGATTCGAGATCGGCGGCGGTCGCATGGCAACGCAGACATCGATCATCGTCGGTGTGGCAGGCGTGGGGGATGCAATCAAAGTCAAAGCCTACGACCACACCGGCGGCGGGGCATGGGATATCATCGGTACGCTTGCCGGCACTCCGGCCAGTACGCTGGCGAAGACGGATCTGTCGTTGCTCGGCAAGCACAGTTCCGGCACTGGCGCCGAAGTCGGCAAGGTCTACATCCGCTTCGAGACGGACGCGACCACGCCATCGAACCTCAGCGTCGATATGTGTCTCGTCGCGGCCGTATCCACGAACCGGACAGTTGGTTACTCGGACGGGTCGATCTGGATCGACTCTGCGGGCATTGCGGGCTCCGAGAATTACGTCAACGGCACGGCCGACAATCCGTGTCCGTATGCGAATGCGTTGGTGATCTCGGCCAGCCTGGGGATCAATCGTTTCCACGTCGCCAACGGAAACACCGTCACGCTCACTGCCAACTCGGATAACAAGACGTTCGAGGGCGACGCGTGGACGCTGGTACTGGCCGGGCAGTCCATTGCCGGCTTCTACGCTGAGGGTGCCGATATCAGCGGCGTTGGCACCGGGGCCACGAAGCCCCGGTTTGAGCGATGCGATCTCACAGACGTGACACTGCCGCCGTCCCACCTGCGGAACTGCGGGCTGGGTGGCACGCTGACGCTCGCGGACGCCGGAATCTACTGCCTGGACGGATGCCACTCGATGGTTGCAGGCGTTGCCACTCCCGTGATCGACTTCCAGGACGCGGCCGAAAACAAAGAACTGAACATGCGGGCCTACAGCGGCGGCGTTGAGATTCGCAACATCGGCCAGGCAGGCAGCACGGACGCGATGAGCCTGGAGGGCTGGGGCCAGTTGATCCTCGCGGCAACGTGCGAGGCGGCGACGATCGCGATTCGCGGGCACTTCACCGTCACGGACAACGTGGTCGGCGGCTGGGTCGCAGGCGCGGGCGGAACGCTGAGCGACGAGGCCCGGTTCGATGTGGCGGCCATCACGGGCGGCGAGTACGCCCTGGACACCGACGCGAACGGGCGGGTCCGAATCGTCGATGGCGTCGGGGCCGGCGAAATCAACACGAACGCCGGGGCCGTGGTCAGCGTCGGATCGGTGACCGACGGCGTGACCCTGGCCGACGATGCGATCACGGCCGCGAAGTTCGACGAGTCCACGGCGTTCCCCGTCAAGGCCGACGATGCCGGGGCCACGCAGATCGCCCGCGTGGGCGCTGATGGAGACACGCTCGAAACCCTCAGCGATGAGATTGCTGCCATTGCACCGCTGGATGCGGCGGGCATCCGGACGGCGGTCGGCCTCGGCGCAGCGAACCTCGACACGCAGCTCGGGGCACTGCCGACCAACGCCGAACTGGGGACGGCGTTCCTCGGCATCCAGGGCGCCGACGGCGACACCCTGGAGACGCTGTCCGATCAGATCGACGGGGTGACCGCCCCGACGCCTGCGGCAGTTGCCGATGCGGTTTGGGACGAATCACAAGTCGGCCACGTCATCGCTGGGTCGTTCGGCCTGTACCTCGATGCCAAGGTCAGTTCGGCCGTCGGTGGGTCGGTGAGTGTGACGCCGTTGCATGCCGAGGCGACCATCCCGACCCTGGCGATCAGCGGCGGGACCGAGCAGCGGCTGACCTTTGCGAAGGGCTCGTCGACCACGACGCAGTACGGGCTGACCGACGCGGATGGGACCGCGGTCAACCTCACGGGCAAGGTCCTGCGGTTCGCCGTCTATGATGCGGATCTGACCGTCCTGTTCAACCTGACGATCGCGGGCGGCCAGATCATTCTGACCGATCCTGCGAATGGACAGTTCACCGTCGAGGTCGGCGTCCTGGTGACGGCGGCGGCCCTGACCGCGAATTACGTCCTGTGGAATGTGACCGACGAAGATCTGCTGTCGACGGGTGCCTTCATCGTCGAGAGCGTCTTGGGGCCAAGTGAAACATGAGCGGCGAATTGCTAGGACAACTCGACGACGACGCCCGTGGGATCTTCATCACGGACTTTGCTGAGGCGGTGCTCTACTCGCCGAAGGACGGCCGGCTGCCGCCCCGATCGATCCTGGCTATCGTCGATCGCGACATGCCGCAGAATCCCGGCGTCGTTCAGCGCGGGGCGACCGATCGGCTGCGGATCGTCGTAATCAACTCGGCGACCGACGGGATCAGCAGCGCGGAGCTGAACATGGGCGGCGACGTGATCACCGTCGCGAGGCGGATCGGCGAGGTCGCGTCGGATATGCGAATCGTCGCGAAGCCCATCGAGGACCGCGGGGTCCTGGAACTGGAGCTTGCCTGATGTCGCGGATTGACGTGGTAGTCGATCAGGGCATGATGAACCGCTTGACGCGGACGCTCCGCGCCGTCCCCGGCGGATTGAAGCGCGTGATTCCGCCGGCGATCAACAAGACGG
>DATKYL010000218.1:0-2396 GCA_035528515.1 Acidobacteriota bacterium
CGCTTGAGTGTTTCCGAGAGCCTGCGGGCCCCATCCGTGATCGTCCGATCATCCTCTCCCGCGGCAATCCAGAACAACTTGAGCAGCTCGTTGGTCCGGTCGGGATTGGCAAAAAAGTCGGCGTTTCGCTCCTCAAAATCCGTGTTCACGCCGGCCTCCGGGCCTACCTGAAGGCCCATGCTGAACACGCCGATGTAGGCAAACTTGTCCAGGTTGGACGGGGCGACCCGCAACGTCTCGGCCCCGCCCATCGACAACCCGGCGACGGCCCGATGGTCACGGTCGGTCAGGACGCGGTACCTCCTTTCCACGGTCGGAATGATGGCTTTGAGCAGGTCCTCGACGAATGTGTCGTGCAACGCGGAAATGCCCTCGATTCGCGCTCTGATGGCGGCCGGCGAGCTCCGGTCGGCGCCTGTCAGCCGGTAGCTGACTCCCGGTCGGCGAACGCTGCCGTTGGGCATGACGACGATCATCGGTTCGACCTTTCCTGCTGCCAGCAGGTTGTCCATGATAAAGCCCGCGCGTCCGATGGTGCTCCACCCCGAGTCGTCGTCGCCGCCGCCGTGGATGAGGTACAACACGGAGTACATTTCGTCGCTGCCGTCGTACCCCGGAGGCGTATAGATGTGCATCCTCCGCACGCAGTTGCATGCTGTCGAGTCATACCACACGATCCGCACGTCGCCGTGCGGAACCGGCCAGGTACCCGCGAACGCCGCTTCCTCGCCCGGCACCAGGAACATGTTTTCGAGCCTGGCAATACCTGGTTTGATCGTGGGGTTTTGGGGATCGATCGTACGTACGCCGTCCACAGTGTACGTATAGCTGTAGAAATCGGGTACGAGCGGCCCTACCGTGATCGACCAGATGCCCTGGTCATCCTTCCTGAGAGGCCCGCCGGTTCCACGGCCCTGGGTGATCCAGTCGCCTTGGACGGAGACCTCGCTCGCTTTCGGAGCGTAAATGCGGAACGTTACCCGGTGGTCGGGCAGGACTTCTGGGGATGTCAGGATATCGTACGGAGCCGGTGACGCCGTCGCCGGGGCGGCAGCGTCCGAACGGGGAGTGTTCTGGTCAGGCATAACTACGTTCCTTTCCCCTGAGTGCAAATCGATCAGTATTGGCTCATCATATCTACCAGGCCGTGGACAATGGCTTTTTCGGCGGCTCCTGGCTGAAGGGGTGTGCCCATTGCTTCGAATGTCGGTGTATCGTAGGCAGCATCCTCTACGATGTAACCGATCCGGTCGTTCGCCATTGTGATCATGATGGTATTGGTGAAAGGCGAGTCCTTTCTGAGATGGTAGTAGATATTGGTCGCCACTTCACCGGAGACCGAGGTAATGGCGATGTGGTTAATCATCACCAGCCCAAGGTACATATCCAGCGAATCGACCTGGGGAGCATTCTTCCCTCCACGGTTTCGCTTGGGGGGGCTTGCTGGGCAAGAGATCACCCGTCCTTCCGCCGCGATGCGCGCCATCGGCGTCATCCGGTCGATCCGGCCTGCCACACGGACTACCTCTTCGCCGACGACTTGTCCCAGGGCCTTCATAAGCGGGTAGCCAGGTTCCCTGTCTTTCTGACTGTAAGTTGTGTCCCAGCTCATGTACTTGGGGTTCTGGTCTCCCGCGGCACCAATCGTCCACAGGGCGACAAGCTTGTCGTCGTAATACTGCTCGACGTACCGCTCTGCTGCACCGGGGAGATCGCCGGTCACGAGGGTGTTTTCCGGTCCCAGGACGACTGCGTGAACGGCATAGTTCATCAGGATGGCGATGGGGTCACCGGACATGGTTTCGAACTTGACGACCCAGACAGTCTTGTCTGAAGGGCCATCCGGATTAGTACCGAGTTTCCATCCCTCCGCCGTGAATTCATCGCGGTTGGTATTGACGTCGGCCTTTCCTGTACCGATGCCGACACGCGCCGGCTGTAACACTGCCTTGGCCTGCTGGACGACGGCGACGATCTGGTCGTAGACCTTTTCCGTATATGCCGCCGTCGCGGGCCCGCCCACTTGGGCTGATGCCCCTGCCGTGACCGTCCCGACCCGTGGTGCATTGTGGTCATGGCTCGCGGTTATGATGATGTGGTCAGTAGGGATGCCGATCTCTTGTGCGATCCGCTCTCGCACGGCCATCGTGTCGCCGAACTCCACAAGGTCGGCAGCCACGATGGCAGCGGTGTCGGCACCGTTGTCCACGACCAGAGCGCGAAGAAAGATCGCGTCATGCACGCCCTCGAAAGGACGTCTCCACAGGTTGGTAAGTCCTGCCAGTTCTTGTGGTGTAATGTCCACTTTGGCAGCGCCCGCACACAGAGGACCGCGTATGGCACTCATCGTTGTGATTCTCCTGTTTCCCCTTCCTGCAAGCTCGCAAGAGCAGGTG
>DATKYL010000219.1:0-7651 GCA_035528515.1 Acidobacteriota bacterium
GATCCGTCGATTCCCAGCCGGGTCTATCAAATTGCCGTGACCCTTGATTGGGTCGACGATGCGGGAGTGGCCCGCACGATGACGTTCACAACCTATTCACCGATACCGTAGCGAGATGGCCATGACCGGAAAACAGAAGCAGTGGCACAGGCAGCGCGGCACCACGATCATCGAGGTTCTGATCGCAGCATTGCTGACCGTGATCGTGGCGGGGGCGACGATGGAGTTCTACGTCACGCAGCACAAGAGCTGGCTGATGCAGGGGGACGTCGCCGAAGTGCAGCAGAACGCGCGCGTGTGTCTCGACGAAATCGCGCGGGTCCTGCGGATGGCCGGCTATCGTCTCGACGCGCATCCGGCCTTTGAAGTCGGTACCGACAGCCTCACGATCTACTACGTGGAGGAGTCCACCGGAGACACTGACACGATGCTCTACTTCGTGGAGCAGGACACGCTCCACCCCCGCTTGTACCGGCAGAAAAAGAACGCCACGCCGGAGCTGTTTGGCGAGAATATCGAAGCGCTCAATGTGAGCCAACTCAGTCCGCGGCTGGTCGAGATCGGCATCACGGCGCGTAGCGCCAGGCCCGATACCGAGTTTCTGGACGCCGACGGATATCGCCGTCGGTCCTACGTAACGCACGTCTCGTTGCGCAACCTGTAGCCGTGGCGCCCGGACCGGAGGTTCGTCGATGAACGTATGGGGAAACGAGCGGGGCGCGGCGATGCTTATCGCGCTCGGCATCCTGATGATGATGAGTCTGATCGGCGCTGCCGTGGTGCAGACGTCGTCGACCGACATGAGCATCGCCAATAACTCTCGGTGTGACCTACGATCCTTCTACATCGCGGAAGCGGGCGTGGAGCATGTCTACGGCGTCCTACGCGACTCGGCCGACTGGCGTGAGGGCTTTACCAATGCGCCGTTTACCAACGGGTTCTATACGGTCATTCTGGGCGACTCCACCATCAACGCGGCACTGGATGACACGGTGGTCGTGATCTCCTCGGGGACGTTCTCTAATGCCGTTTCAACTATCGAGGTCAAACTCGCACCTTTGAAACCATTTCAGTGGGCGGCCTTCGCCAAAGACTCCATGGTGCTGTGCGGCGGAACCCATACCGACTCCTACAACTCTGATTCCGGCTCGTACGCGGCCACCGTAACCGCTGACGACGGCGACGTGGGCAGTAACGGAGAGTTGGACCTCTGCGGTTCGGCGGATATCAACGGGGATGCCTCCACCTCGGAACCGGGAGCATTGGAGATCACCGGCTTCGCTGACGTCAGCGGCGACACGACCTCGGACGCGCCGGTCTATATCTTTGATCCGGTGCCGCAGTCGGCGGTTGACTACGCCATCGCCAACAGCATGGCTCCCGCCGGCCTCTCCGGCACCTACACGTATAGCAGCAGCACGAAGAACCTGCGACTCACTCCGGGTCAGACCATGACCATGGCATCGGGCATCTACTACTTCGACGATGTCATAGTCAACGGCACGATCAACCTGGCGCCCGGGGCACAGGTTGAGATCTACATCGGCGGGGATGTCGATATTCAGGCGTTCGCGAGCATCAACATGGGCGGGGTGCCCGCCGACATGATCATCTATGGCGTCGGCCCGATCATCAAATTCGCCGCCGGGGCCGAACTCACCGCGGTCCTCTATGCCCCCGAGACCGATCTCCACCTGGTCGGCGATTGTGACATCTATGGGGCCCTTATTGCTAATGCGGCAGAGGACGCCGGCGGCTCGGGATTCCACTACGACCGGGCGTTGCGGGACCTGGAGCTCGACAATATCTATGAGAAAGTCTGCTGGCGGGAGCTGTAGCTGCTGCGCGGAGAATCGCCTACTACCGGCCCGGTGGTGACATTTCTGGGGGAAGGGGTCAGGATCCTGCCGGAGGCCAACCGTTGGACGGGCGGACCACTGATGCCGCAGTGGGACAACAGTCGATGAACGCGAAGCCGCGTGGGATCGGCGCTGCTGTTGCAGATAGACGTGAGGGGAGTATAGGAGTAGTCGAATGATCCGGATGAAAATGACCCGACGTGATCTTGTCCAGCGCCGTCACACCAGAGAGGCACGCCCCCAGAACGTCAGCCGGGGCACTGAAATCGGAGGCTCCCCCATCATGGGGATCAAAGGCATGATCGCAAACGAGCGGGGTGCGGCAATGCTCATCGCGCTCGGCATCCTGATGATGATCGCGCTGATCGGCGCCGCCGTGGTCAAGACGTCGTCGACCGACATGGGCATCGCCGAGAACTACCAGCACGATCTGCGGTCCTTCTACGTCGCGGAAGCGGGGGTGGAACACACCTACGGGGTCGTACGCGATTCGACCGACTGGCGCGACGGTTTCACCGATGCATCATTCGCTGGAGGATCGTATAGCGTCACACTGACCGACAGTACGACCGACGTGGCGCTGGAAGACACGATCGTGCTGATTTCCACGGGAACGTTCTCTAACGCGGTGTCGGCGGTCGAGGTCAAGCTTGCGCCATTGAAGCCGTTCCAGTGGGCGGCTTTCGCCAAAGACTACATGATGCTGTGCGGTGACACATATACCGACTCCTACGACTCCGATTCCGGCTCGTATGCCGCCACCGCATCCCCTGACGATGGGGATGTGGGCAGCAACGGCCAACTGGACATCTGCGGCTCGGCCGACATCAACGGTGATGCCGCCACATCGGAACCGGGCGGGCTTGAGATTACGGGCTTTGCGGATGTCAGCGGCGACACCACCTCGGACGCACCGGTCTATATCTTCGATCCGATCCCGCAGTCGGCGGTCGACTATGCGGTCGCCAACAGCATGGCCCCCGCCGGTCTTTCCGGCACGTTCACGTATAACAGCAGCAGCAAGAACCTGCGCCTCACGCCCGGACAAACCATGACGATGGCTTCGGGTATCTACTACTTCGAGGATGTCACGGTCAACGGCACGATCAACCTGGCGCCCGGCGCGCAGGTCGAGATCTATATCGGCGGAGACGTCGATATACAGGCGTTCGCGAGCATCAACATGGGCGGTGCAGCCGCCGACATGATCATCTACGGCGTGGGCCCGCTCATCAAGTTCGCCGCCGGGGCCGAGCTTACCGCCGTCATCTATGCCCCCGACGTCGACATCCACCTCACCGGCGGTTGCGACATCTACGGGGCGTTCGTGGGGAACGTTGCGCATGACGCCGGTGGCTCGGCCTTTCATTACGATCGCGCATTGCGGGACCTCGAACTCGACAAGATCTACAACAAGGTCTGCTGGCGGGAGCTGTAGCGCAGGATGTCGCCGCTCCACTCCGACGGACCGTCGCATTCAAAAGCGGCATCCGGTTGTACACCGGATGCCGTTGTCGTGCGGTTCGCCGATTCAATTCCCCTGCCCCGCAGCACTCTGATCGCGCCCAGCAGCCACATAGGGAATGCAGCAACAAACCCTCCTGGATGTATGGGGAACGTCCCGCAGTCTCGGCCCGACGGCCACACTTCTCGGACAACGGACAGTGACTTGACCAGGGGGCGGACGATTGAGCGAAGAGTCAACTGATTGTCGCAATGCCAGATAGATCGACGAGGTCGGATCCCACCCGCTCGGCACACCTGTTGCAGATAAATATGAAGGAAGCACGGGAGTATGCGAAATGATCAGGATGAACATGATCCGATTTGATCTCTGCAGGCGTCGTTACACCAGAGGAGCGAGCCCTCAGACCGGCAACCGGGGCACCGAAATCGGAGGTTCGATCATGTGTATCAGGGACATAATCGGAAACGAGCGGGGCGCGGCGATGCTGATCGCCCTCGGCATTCTGATGATGATCGGCCTCATTGGCGCGGCCGTGGTGCAGACGTCGTCGACCGACATGGGGATTGCCGAGAATTACCAGCACGATCTGCGCTCATTCTATGCCGCCGAGGCAGGAGTAGAGCACACCTACGGCGTCCTGCGGGATACGGTCGGCTGGCGTGACGGATTCACCGATCAGTCGTTCGCCGGCGGATCCTACACGGTCACCCTCGTCGATAGTGCAGTTGTCGGTGCACTCGAAGACACGATTATCGTGACCTCGACCGGGATGTACTCCGGCGCGATGTCGATGGTCGAGGTCAAACTGGCGCATGCCCGACCGTTCCAGTGGGCGGCGTTCGCCAAAGACTACATGATGCTGTGCGGCAACACGTACACCGACTCGTATGATTCCGATTCGGGCACCTACGCGGGCACGATGCGGCTCGAGGACGGCAACGTCGGCAGTAACGGGTTAATCGACATTTGCGGCTCAGCCGACATCAACGGTGACGCGGGCACCTCGGAACCCGGCGGGCTGGATATCCGTGGGGCGGCGGATGTCAGCGGCGACACGACCACCGGCGCGCCGGTGCATATCTTCGATCCGGTTTCGCAGTCGGCGGTCAATGACGCCCGGAACAACAGTATGGCTCCGGCGGGTCTGTCCGGCTCGTTCACCTACAACGGCGGCACCAGGAATCTGCGGTTGACGCCGGGCAACACCATGACGATGGCTGCCGGCATCTACTATTTCAACGATGTCACGGTCAACGGCACGATCAACCTGGTACCCGGAGCCCAAGTCGAGGTCTATATCGTCGGTGACATCAAAATGCAGGCGTTTGCCAGCGTCAATATGAGCGGAAACCCCATCGACATGATCATATACGGCGTGGGTCCCGATATTCAGTTTGCCGCCGGCGCCGAGATCACCTGTGTCCTCTATGCGCCCGACGTCGATATCCACCTCACCGGCGGCTGCGACTTCTATGGCGCATTCATCGGGAACGTCGCCCATGACGCCGGTGGGTCGAACTTCCATTATGACCGCTCGCTGGGGAGAATGGAACTCGACAAGATCCTGAACAAGGTCTCCTGGCGGGAACTGTAGCGGACAGTCTTAGGTGCCCGTGCCGAAGAGTTCGGGCAAATGAGCAATCGATTCCAGCACGGCATCCGGTGTCACACCGGATGCCGTTGTCGTTTCAGGACGGTACTTGCCGGTGGTGACCAGAACTCCCTTCAGCCCCGCCCGCTGCGCGCCGCCGACGTCGGAGAGAATGTCATCACCGAGCATTGCGACTTCCTGCGGCGGCCGGGCCAGCGTGCCGACAGCGAGACGGTAGAATTCGGCGGAGGGTTTGCCGATCACGGTGGCGGTCTTTCCGGTGACATATTCCAGACCTGCCACGAAGACACCGATATCGAGACGCAGACCCTCGGGCTCCTGCCAGTAACGCCCCTTGTGCAGCGCCACGAGCGCCGCACCATCCATGATCTGCCGGAAGAGTTCGTTTAGGAGATCGTAGTTCCAGCGGCTGCCGATGTCGCCGATGACGATCGCCTCCGGCCGGTCGCTCGATTCGGGGAATTCGGCGAAAGTCTCCCGGATCGCATCCGAGACCACCAGCCGGCATCGCGGTTTTCCCAATTGACGCAGGTGCAGGACGGCGGCAAACGGCGCGCTGACAATCTCCTCGGGTGCGATTTCCAGACCGAGCGCGCCGATCTTCTCGGCCAGGCTGGTGCGTGAACTGGTCGTGGTGTTGGTCGTAAACCGGAAGGGAATACCACCGGTGCGCAGATACTGAAGCGCCGCGACCGCGCCGGGCAGCAGTTCGCGCCCGACGAAGAAGACCCCATCGAGGTCGAGAAGCAGCCCTGTGATGCCGGCGAGTGCGATTGGACAGTCTCCCTTACGTGCTTTCGGCTGCAGCGCGGTCAATGAGTAGCTCAGAATCGGCGGAGTCTATTCTCGAATCTGGACCGGCTGTGCGACGACCTACACAATCTCCTCGACGGGAACGCCTGCATCTCGGAGGAAAGGACACAGGTGCCGGCGGCGCACGCCTGACCGGGAGCCGGTATAGCGCTGTGCACCAACCCTTTCCCGGCAGTGAGTCATGAACAGGTGATGGCGCGCCCTCGAGATCGATACATACAATAATCGCCTCTCATCTTCTGCCCGCTCACCAATGTTCCTTCCGGGCAGAAACTCCTCCTCGGCACCTAAGATGACGACAACGTCCGCACTAAGGCCCTTCGCCCTATGCATGGTCAGCATGTTTACGCACCCGGGGGATATCTGCTGCTCACCCTGTGATACCGTGGCTGATAGACTCGCGACGAAACTCGACAACTTCTCGATTCCGCCCTCCTCGGCTGCACGGAGGAACCACTTGGTCATTTCGACACTCTTCGCCTCATCAAACTCCAATGCCCCTACAACAGCTTGAATCTCTTCGGGTAGCGAGCTCCCGGGGCAGCGACACGACCTGACGCGATCGGCAACTCCTTGAACAGCAACGGAAAGACGGCGCGCGCCTGAAATCTCAATGTCGCCACGGCCAAGCGGAACTATGGCCTGCTGGAGACGGAGGCCATGCGCGCGGCAGTGCTCTCTGAGGGAGGACAACCGCGTTCTGCCAATCCCCCGCTCCTGCAAGAGAGCTGCATACCACGCCAGGTCATCGTTGGGATTGGCCAACAGCCGCAGATACGTCAGAACGTGACGTGGTTCTTTCTGATCCAAGAATGATTCGCCGGTTTCAATTGTCGTCGGGACACCTGCCAAATCCAGCTGCGAGGTCAGCGGTGTAGATATCACTCGATTACGGTCACTCCTCGTCAAGACGAGCACCGTTAACTCGGGATTGCTTGCGAGCATGTCAGCACATACACGTGCTACCCACTCTGCCTCTCGGACCTGATCGGAGAAACGTAATAACCGCACCTGGCCATCTTGTGCATCATCTCGGGGCCTAGTGACTTTTGGATAGCTGCGGTAATCCAGGCTCGCCACAAAGGTCGCCAGCTGCAGTATCTCTCTGTCGCAACGATAGCATATCTCGAGGTCAAAACGGCGAGCGCTGTACTTGTGCGGGAAGATTCGAATACCGGTAGGATCCGCAAATCGGAAACCATAGATACTCTGGTCGTCGTCACCTGCAACGAACAATTCTACGTCATGTGAGCTCAGGTGATCAACAACGGAGAGATCGCATGCATTGAGGTCTTGATACTCGTCGATCATCACGTGCGAGAACTGGGACTCTAGGTCAAAATCCGGTACAATCTCCATCGCCCGCTTCAATTCATATACTAGCTGTGTCCTGAGGGTGTAGCCTAGTAGTCTAGCATGTTCCCGCCAGGCCCCGAGAAACGGGCCATCGCGACACATGCGGCTACCCTCATCCTGATCAATTCGGAGTGTCTCCCAGTCAGCAGACAGCTGGTTGAATAGTCGTCGAATCTTTTCCACCGGACGCGAAACATCGGGGAGAACGCGAAGGAGGTGTGCCGCCAAGTCTTCCTTCAAATCCTCCATTATTATGTGGCGCTCCTCCCAGTCGTCGGCGATTCGCAGAGGTTGATGGAGGGATTGGATTTGCCTGGCATTACGGAGCAATTGCCTCAGGGCAAAGGAATGTAATGTAGAAATGTTGGGTAGTTGCCTATGCGGGCCGACGGCGCGACGCACCTCTTCTCGCAACTGATTCGCTGCAACGCGGGTGAAAGTCAGAACCAGGATCTCGTCCCCTGGCAGGTTGTGTTCCGTCAACAGTGCAACCACTCGCTGCGTCAGTGTCCTGGTCTTCCCAGTTCCCGGCCCCGCCAATAG
>DATKYL010000220.1:0-8632 GCA_035528515.1 Acidobacteriota bacterium
GGACTATGGCATCGCGGGAACGTTCGCTGCCCTCGATCACAACTGCGTCTCAGGCAACAATCCGGACTATGACGTGACGGTCCCGACTGGCCCCGGGGCCATTAGCGAACTCCCACTCTATTGCGACCGTTCCGCGTACGATTACCATCTCTCGGCATACTCGCCCTGCCTGGGGAGCGGAGCTGCCGGTGAGAACATCGGCGCGCTCGACGTTGGTTGCCCTCTGCCCGCCGAGTGTCCCTGCGCATGCTACGGCGATCCGATCTGCGATGGGGTGTTCGACGTCCTCGACGTAACCGCCGCGGTAGAGATGGTCTTCCTCGACCGCCCGCCAATTGCCGATCCCAATCCGGCCTGCGCACGCCTTCCTCTGGATACCGACTGCTCCGGGAATCTGGATATCCTGGATGTGGTGCGGCTCATCAAGGTGGCCTTCCGGGGCGAGCACTACCTGCCGTTGTTCTGTTACCCGTGCGAGCCGTAGGTTCGGTCGGCCTCGTCTTCCAGCGGATGAGTGAATATGCTGACAGCCCGTGACCCGCTTCCGGCGGGCCACGGGCTTCTTCTTGTTCAGCTGTCGGTGTATGTCTACGGGCAGGGATTGCTGAATTCGACCACCGGGTCGCCGCTACGGAAGGCGACATTGACCACCCGGACAACATCGAGGACATTCGTCAATCCGTTGCAGTCCACGTCGGTCCGCTCCTTGAGACACTCGGTGTCGAGAGGGGCGGGTTGACCGCGAAACGCGGTTCCGACCGTCCGTACGACGTCGAGCACGTTGCAGACCCCGTCGCACTCCGGATCGGCGTGACAGTCGCAGTCGCACGCCGCGGCGCAGGAGAAGGTGTATGCGCGACCGGCCTCAGCGTCAAACTGCCCCACGAGAATATCGGCGTGACCGTCGCCATTGATGTCGCCGCCGGATGCGACGGCGGTACCAAAGAAGGTCGTTACTGGTTGAATGGTGACGGCGGTGAGCACAGTCCCGTCGGTCCCGGAGAAGACAAATGTGCCGCCCGAGCAGCCGACCAGAACGTCGTCGTGCCCATCATCGTCCCAATCACCGGTCGCGCCCACCGAAACGCCAAACATGGGCTTCGTTGAACCGTCCGGCCGAGTCAGTTCGTGGAGCAGATCGCCGGTCTGGCCTGAATAGACAAACGCGCGTCCCGCGTTGTCCCCGTAGGTGTCATCGGACCAGGCGCCGACCAGTATGTCGTCGAACCCGTCGGCGTCCACGTCACCCGCGCCGGCCACCGCCCGGCCGAACTGGCCGTCGGCGTGGCCGGAGGCGAAGGTGTGCAGAAGCGCACCTGTTTGGCCCGAGTAGACATATGCCTCGCCGGTGAACAGATTGACCACCGGAGCGCCGACCAGAAGATCGGGAAAGCCGTCGGCATCGACGTCGCCCGCTGCGGCGACGGCGATCCCCAAGTAGGCATAGAGGTTTGCGGCCACGAACTGATGCAGCAACGAACCGTCCCGCCCCGAGAAGACGTAAGCTTTACCCCGCGCGGGGCTGCCGTACTGGGGCGCGCCGACGATCAGGTCGGCATACCCGTCGACATTGACATCACCTGCCCCTGCGACCGATTCGCCGAACCAGTCGTTGTCACCCTCACCGTCAAATGTGTACAGGAGCGCACCGTCGGTGCCGGAAAAGACGTAGGCCCGTCCGGCGTCCGAAGCGACTGCATCATGATAGGGGGCGCCGATGATATAGTCGTCATATCCGTCGGCGTTGACGTCACCCGCACTGGCGACCTCGGCCCCGAAGTTGTCGCCGGCCGCCTGACCGGTCTGCATGTCAAGCAACGTACCGTCGGTGCCGGAGTATAGGTAGACGCGGCCGGCGAAATCTCCGGCCGCCCCGTTGCGGGGAGCGCCGACCAGCAGATCGGCGGAACCGTCGTGGTTGACATCGCCGATGACCGCCACGGCCTCGCCGAAACGATCACCATCCAACTCGCCGCTGAGCGAGGCGCTCGGCGGACACGCCGCGTGCGGCACCTGTACCATCACCAGAACACCGACAACGCCGATCATAGCGCTGTAGGCACTGAATCGCGATAACATAGGTCACCTCCGTGAGACAACGGACAGCGATATTTCAATAACTAACATGGTCCCCGACCCGGATTCTGTCAAGCGATTTCGCACCGGGGGACGACCGCGTCATCCCGGTTCCCCGGGCTGATCGGTTGTCACTCAGGCGTTTCAGCCGAAACTCCGGGAGCGCCCGCAACGTCCTTAAGATACCCGGGCGATCACCCTCCCGCTTTGTCGGGGGCGAGGGGACAGTCTGCTATTGCCTGACCCGGTGGCGGAGAGCAACTTAGAGTGGGACGACGATGAGTTTACACTGGATGCAAACCGTCGATCTGTGCCGCTACTACCAACGCGGTACGCACGAGGTGCGCGCGGTCGACCGGGTCACGGTCGGATTCGAGCGTGCCGACTTTACGGCGGTCGTGGGTGCATCGGGATCGGGCAAATCAACCCTCTTGAATCTGCTGGCGGGGCTGGATACGCCGACCTCCGGTCATATTGCGGTCGGTGGCGTCCGTTTGTCGTCTTTGACCCGGCGGGAACTGGCCGCCTACCGGGCCAAGCGGGTGGGCATGGTCTTCCAGTCGTTCAATCTGGTGTCCCACTACACCGCGCTCGAAAACGTGGCCCTGGCTCTCTATTTCAACGATACCTCGCCCCGGGAGCGCCAGATCCGGGCGAGCGCGATCCTCGAACGGCTCGCGCTGGCCGACCGCATGGGTCACCGGCCACATGACTTATCAGGCGGCGAGCAGCAGCGGGTGGCGATCGCACGCGCGCTGGTGAAGAAGCCCGACGTGATCTTCGCCGACGAACCCACCGGCAATCTCGATCAGGAGAATGCCGAGCAGATTCTCGGCCTGCTGAGTGAATTGAACCGCGACGGCCTGACGATCATCATGGTAACCCACAATATCGACGTGGCCCGACGCTACCCGCGCCGGGTGGTGCGCATGGACTACGGTGCGGTCGTGGCCGATACGTCTGGGAACTCACCCGACGGAGGGGTGGCATGACCTTCCGTGATTGCATCGCGACGTCCACGGGGAACCTGTGGCGGATGAAGCTGCGGGCGTCTCTGACCGTCTCCGGCGTGGTCATCGCCATCGCGGCATTCGTGTCGATGCTGTCGTTCGGCGCCGGGATGCAGAAGATGGTCGCGGACCAATTCGAGAAATTCGGTTTGTTTTCGACGACACTGGTCTACCCACCCCGCGGCGAGGGAGAGGCAGACTCGGTTGCGCATGCGGTTCTGGATGACGCCGCGATCGTGGCGTTGTCGCAGATTCCCGGTGTCAAGCTCGCCTATCCGCTGGATGCGTTTGACGTGACCGCCGCGATCGCGGACACCACGATCCGGACGGAGGCGCAGGCCCTGCCGACCGAGGCGCTCGGCACCAAACTGTACTCGGACATCGTCGCCGGATCGACGCTGACCACCACCGGTACCGACGGCGCGTTGGTTACCGAGGATCTGTTGGAGCGATTGGGAATCGGCGACCCGGACTCGGTACTCGGATTGTCGCTGGTCGTCTCCGTGGAGCAAACGACGATCGACAGCGGTCTCGTGTACGTATTTCGGGGTGGGATCGGGCGCATGCGTCAGCTACTGGCCGGTCTGACGCTCGACTCGCTCAACCGGCCGGAGTACGTCCGGCGTAAGGTCGGGCAGGTGGCGTCCGATGCCATGGCCCGCTTTCTCAACGGTTTTCTCAGCGCGCGGGCAGTGGTCAGCGACACGCTCGTCGTGCGCGGTGTGCTCCGGGGACAATCGCACGGACGAGCCCGCATCCGTCCGATTGTCGCGCCGACCGCCACCGCACTACGATTCAACGCCGGCGGCTTCGTCGGCAACCCCACAGACCTCTTCGCGGCGTTACAGACGGGGATGTTCCCAAGCGGCGGGGACGGCGGGACGCAACGAAGCTATCCGCGCGTGACGCTCGATCTCGAAACCAACACGCCCTACCAGCCGATCCGCGACTCGGTGGAAGCCCTGGGGTTCCGGGTGTTCAGCTACGCCGAGGAGTTCGACGAGATCAGGGAGTTCTTCTTCTATTTCAACATGGTCCTCGGCGTCATCGGCTTGATCGCGCTGATCACCGCCTCGCTGGGCATCGTCAACACGATGGTGATGTCGATTGTCGAGCGGACCAGGGAGATCGGTGTACTCAAATCGCTCGGGGCGGACGACCGGGATATCCGCCGGCTGTTCCTCGTGGAGTCGGGTCTCATCGGCGCGGTCGGAGCGTCGGCGGGGATCGTCTTCGGCTGGCTGATTACGCGCCTCGCGTCCGTCATCGCCCGATCGGTGATGGAGAGCCGCGGCGTTCCGGAGATGGAGCTGTTTGCCCTCCCGCTGTGGCTGATCGGGACGGCCCTGGTCTTCGGAATTGTGGTGAGCCTGATCGCGGGCTCGTATCCGGCGGCGCGTGCGGCCCGCGTTGACCCGGTGCGCGCCCTGCGCGCCGAATGACCCGCTGGCAATCCCCTTGCGATACAAGGCCGCTCCCCGTGTGTCGGGAGCGGCCCTGAGAGGCAATGTCCGCGGTGGGTTCCCGGATTACTTGATGATCACGAGCTTGCCGACCTGTGGCTCATCCAGCTCCTTCGAATCAACCCGGTAGATGTAGATTCCGGATTCGACGGCCTGGGTGTTTCGGGAGATCAAATCCCACGAGATCTTCGATGAATACGGTGACAGGATCCGATCGGGGTGGTTGAGTTCGCGGATCAGGTCGCCGTCAAGCGTGTAGATGCGAATCGTCGCCGTGTGGGGCAGGTTGATGAAGTGGATCCGGCGATCCTCGTCACCGATAGACTCGATGTCCTGCGCGTAAAGACCTTCGAAACCCTGCTCCCGATAACTGGTGCGTTTCCCGTCGGAACCGATGAAGGAACTCTTGTACGGGTTCGGGTAGGCGATCACACGGACGGAATCCCTTAAGACGCCGCCTTCCCCCCAGAAGTCTTCCACGACGTCGGCCGAGTAAATCGGGATTCCGTCGACCCCGCACTCGCCGCCCGGCACAGTTTCCTGTGGCGAGCGGTCTTCCCGCGGATCGCCGAAGTCGAAGGAGGTGACACTGATGAAGTAGTGCTTGGACGAGAGGAGACGATCGAGTTCGACCCGGTACACACCAAACTGGAGCGTATCCCCGGTCCTGATCGTCCCGTCGGGGAGCGTATCCACGATCACCGTATCGACGACCGCGATCCGCTGAATGAGGTTCGGCGTAGCGACGTCGCCCACATAGATGGTGTCGCCCTGATTGAAGTCCTGCGGTTCGAAGTACGCGTATTTCTGAACCGGCTGACCGTATTGATCGATCTCCTGATAGAGGTACGCGTTGCCCAGCGACGGCGCAGGATAATCGAGGGGATCGAACGGGACTTCCGGATCGGCGTAAGGGTTGTCCTTGAGCGCCTCACGCCACTGTTCGGTGGTCATCGGATGGGATGAGGTTTCCCAGATCGCCGCGCGGGGTTCGTAGGTGAAGCGCCGGTAGTCGACGACGTCCCAACTGGCGAGCAGAGAATAGTCGCGCGATGCCGGGATATCGTCCGGCGAATTACGGGCGGCAATATAGATCTTGTACCCCTCGAAGGTACTCATGCGCATGAGCGGGTCGATGAATAGCTCGGACTCTGCTCCCGACCATGTCACCTCGAGCCGGGCCGGCCGGGTGGTGAGTGTCAGATCATCGCCGCACGGTGCGGGTGGCGCCGCGGGGCCGACGAAGTCGGGGCAGCCGTCTCCCGTATAGTACACCGTGTCGAAATCCTTGACCGGCTTGTAGTACTCCCCACCATACCCGTCACCGTCGGTGTCGACGCCGAAGTTGTCGAAGATGAAACCGGCCCACCAGGCGTTCTTGGCCATATTGGAAAAGTCGAGATCGGCGATGAACCGATAGGGATCCTCGCAGGAGTAATTGTTCTCGAAATTGTCGGGGTAACGGTGGATATTCTCACCGCCGATGAAGGCAATCGTGAACGGCACGGTTTCCCCCGGCTCCAGCAACTTCTCCGGTCCCGCCGAAAACAGCGATCGCGTATCCGCGCCGTCGGCCAGATTGCACACCAGCACGCCGGGCGGTGGTTTCCATCCTTCGGGAGAGTGATCGACCGCCGCCTCCAGCTGTCCGTAGTCGAGTTCCCCGTTGGACATAAAGTGGTAACCATTGCGGTCGCCCTGGGGGGTACCTTGTCCACCGGTGCCCAGCTCGCGCAAATCGATCGCGCGCCGCGGCCCCCAATCCAGATTTCCGCCAGACGTCGACGTCCACCAGTTGAAACTCTCGCTGGCACCTTTCGGCATCCGCAGGAAGCGGAACCCCATCGCGCCCCGCGCCGAGGAGCCCGCCCACCTGCCGTTCTCCGGGTCACCGTCGTTGTCAGCCGTCCAGGCGATATTGAGCGTGTCCTCAAACCGGGGATCGGTCGAATTGGGCCACGTGTGCAGGAAACCGGAGATGTCGTCGTCATACGGCGTGCCGCCCTGATAGATGTAGTAGGCGTCACAGTCGGTGAAGATCCCCGCGTAGAAATCCTGGATCGGCTGATCGCTGACGTTCGTCACGTACAGATCGAAAATAATGAAATTGCGCGCGAGATTGTCGGAAGACTGGTGTGACACCTGAAGCACCTCGAGACCCATCGGCGTGTGCGATCCGGCGATCGCCGCCGTCAAAATCGTGTCAGAATAGACGCACCAGTACGTCTGCTCGAGTTGCCTGTTCTCGCCGTACGAGCCGCACCCCACTGTTAAGCCGGGAGGCACTCCTGTGGCGATACGCGCGAAGCTGTTGAACTCGAAGGTTCCGCCCGACTGCGAGTAGCACGCACTCACCAGTGTATCCGCCCCTGTGATCCCCCCGAACCAGAAGCCGCCGTCGAACAGGTAGTCGACGCGGGACCCGCCCGGGAACTCGAATGAGGGACAGTACCTGATCCGCAGTATTTCCTGATCGATTTCGCACCGGCCGCTGCCCCCGTGGGCGGTTCCGAAGGATCCCCGATTGGCGAATGTCATCCAGACCTCACCCGCATAATGGATCCGCTCGTTGTTGACAGGGTTCGCCGCCAGGGAGATCCAGTTCCGCTGCTGCTCCTCAACGCCCGCGGATTTGCCGCCGTCGTAGGCGTTGGCTCCCGCCGCGATGAAGATCGACAGCGTCAGGACCGCCACGACGGATGTGCAGAGCGCACCGACTTTCAGATTCTGAGTTCGCATCGTATCTCCTTCATCATCGGCGCGTCGGGAATGCGATCGCCCGGACGCCCACGCACACCACAACCTACTCTCGGCGCGAGGGCGAAGCTGCCTGCCCCGCTCTCGCGACAATCTGTCAAGGATACCAATTCCCTACCGGGCATGTCAATTACGCGGTCTACGCCGTTCGCTCCCAAGGGATAAAACCTCCGATTCGCACTCTTGGTCTCCGGTGCCGCGTACACCCGCCTGGGTCGGAGCCGCCTCACGCGGCCGATGTCCCAACTCCGCCGATTCCGGCCCGAGATTCTGCGAGGCCGTCCGGCAAACGAGTACACCGTACATACCCATGAACCATGGCAATATTCCCGATTTGATGGGGTCTTCGTGGGGGAGAACCAGCGTGGGCGGTGCCCCGATATTCCGGCCCGCGGTTATGGTGCCTGCGTATGTGCAGGATTGGCGCCATCTGTGACGGCGACGGGGGAGAGGGTGATGTCCCGTAACTGCAACGTCAACAAGACCTTGCAACCGATGCGGGGATGGTCCGTGGGCGCGCAGGGACCCCCAATTGATGACGAGCCGGAGTCGGGAAATCCGGCACCGGTACGTCAGGCGCCGGTGGCGCCGAATCTGGTCTCCGGGCGGGTCGGGAACAGGGCCTGGCGATCAGGACCCGTACAGACCCCGCTCCTCGGCCATATGCCGGACCAGGTCCTCGGAGATCTGCGTCAACGCATCCGGCGCGAGTTCAAGGCGATCGGCCGACGGATGCGTGATGAGATCGGTCCGTGCGGCATCACGGATACCATACCCATGTGAATGGGCGAGCGCGTCGGCCAGCGCGATGATATGGGCCATGCGGCGCTCGTCATCTGTGGTCTTAGACTGCATCCGGGCGGGGATCTCACTCTCCGGGTCATGATGGAGGCGGACCGCCTCGGTCAGCTCGGAGGGGAAATTCCACTGCCTCAGGATCGTCGCGCCGAGCTGCTCGTGCGTTACCCCCAGAAACCGCTCTTCAAGGTCCCGTTCGACGGAAAACCCTTGCCGCGCCTCTTCCAGCACCGGCTCGTACTCCGATGGGAACCGCAAGAGGAGGATCAACTTGGCCAGATCGTGCATTAGACAAGCGAGAAACGCCTGTTCGGCGATCGGCAACCTCAGTTTGCGACAGATCAGACGCCCCCCGATTGCCACCGCCAAAGAGTGGTCCCACAGGCCGCGCACGAACTTACGGTGGATGCCGTCGCGGAGCAGGGAGTTCAGCGAGGCCGCCACCGCCAGCGATCGCATCATGGAGAATCCGAGCACCGTGACCGCGTCGCTCAACGTCGTGACGTTACGTAAACGTCCGTAGTAGGC
>DATKYL010000221.1:0-3189 GCA_035528515.1 Acidobacteriota bacterium
GACCTTTTCTATCCCTCGTCAACAGACTCCGAAAGCGACCTGACACCATGAGCGCGCCGATAACGGATATCGATCTGACAGTCGATCCGCTTCTCACGATCGGGATTCTTATCAATTTCATCACCGACGAGCTGCGCAGGAAGGGCTTTCGCAAGGTCGTGACCGGTCTCTCAGGCGGGCTCGATTCGGCGTTCGGGGCGGCGCTGTTGGTCAATGCGCTCGATGCCGAGCCGGTGACGGCGCTGACCATGCCCGCGGATCAATCGGACCCGCAAAGCCTCGCCGATGCCGAACTGGTGGCGCGATCGCTCGGGATCCGGCTGGTCCAACGTCCGATTGGCGGCATCGTCGCGGCGATGTTTGCGGGGGAGAAACGCGTCGATCGCGTGCGTCTCGGCAACGCCGCCGCACGCGCCCGGATGATGCAGTTGTTCGACTACTCGCAGGAGCACCGCGCCCTGGTGGTCGGGACATCGAACAAGTCGGAGCTGCTGTTGGGCTACGGCACCTGGTACGGCGATCTGGCGTGTTCGATCAATCCCATCGGCGACTTGTATAAGACACAGATCCGTCAGTTGGCCGGCTTCCTCGATCTGCCGCGGCGGATCATCGACAAACCGCCGTCGGCGGACCTTTGGATCGGGCAGACCGATGAGGGAGAACTCGGTTTCACCTATGAAACGGTCGACCGTCTCCTGTTTTTGTTGGTCGATCAGGAGTATTCGGTCGATCAGGTCGTCGCGCGCGGATTCGACCGGGCGTTGGTGGATCGGGTCGTGAAGCTGATCGCGTCAACCCAATTCAAACGTTCGCTGCCGACGATCGCCAAACTGAGCAGCCGCACGGTCGGGATCGATTTCCATCTCGCGCGCGACTGGCTGCGCTGAGGGAACCGCCGGTTCCCGCTTCCACCGACCGGCACACCCGTGAGTTCAGAACACACCCCGGAGAATGAGACCGCCGACAGTGGCGGCGTCCTGTATGTGGTTGCGACGCCGATCGGTCATCTCGACGATGTCACGCGGCGGGCGCTCGAGATTCTCGGCGCGGTCGATCTGATTCTCTGCGAGGATACCCGCCGGACGCGCATCCTTCTCCGGCATTACGATATCACCGGGCACTGTGAATCGTTCCACGACCACAACGAACGCCGCAAGACCCCGACGGTGATCGCCGCTCTCGAAGCGGGACGAAAGATCGCGCTGGTGACCGATGCCGGGACACCACTGGTCTCCGATCCCGGTTACCGGCTGGTCAACGGCTGCGTCGACTGCGGGATTCCGGTCGTGCCGATCCCGGGTGCTTCCGCGGTGACCGCCCTTTTGTCGGTCGCGGGGCTGCCGACCGACCGCTTCTACTTCGAGGGTTTCCTGCCGCCGCGCGGGGCGAAACGGACGCGCCGGATTGACGCACTCGCCGGAATGCCGTGTACGATCGTGCTGTTCGAGTCTCCGTACCGTCTCGAACGGACACTTGACGCCCTGCGGGAGGGGTGGGGCGACCGTCGCGGCTGCATGGGGCGGGAACTGACAAAGAAATTCGAGGAAATCCGTCGTGGCACCCTGTCCGAGTTGGCGGCGTGGGCGCACGGCCGGACCATACGCGGCGAGATCACACTCGCGATCGAGGGCGCAGACACGAAATCGTCACGGTGATTCTCCCGGCATCGCGTGACGCGATGCCCCCGACGCGTCTGCTGTCCTCCGCGCGGAAGGAGGGAAAGCGGTGCCCGCTGATCATCAGATGTCCGACGAGCCGGCTGAAGCGAAACGCATTATCGTCACACTGACCAGTCGGTTTGAGCGTCGCTGGCTGCCGGTGATCGCGGCGGCACTGCCCCGCTGGGTGACGCCCGACATCCTGACCATGACCGGTGTGGCGGCGTCGCTTCTGATCGGGTTGTGTTACTGGCTTTCCGGCCGCAACCGGGATTGGCTCTGGGCGGTTAACCTGCTTCTCGTGGTCCACTGGTTGGGCGATAGTCTCGACGGCACGTTGGCGCGGGTGCGCAAGATCGAACGGCCGCGCTACGGGTTCTTTGTCGACCACGCTGCCGACGCAGTGGCCGCTCTCGCCGTTTGCCTGGGATTGGGGTTCTCGCCGCTGATGGATGTGCGGATCGCCCTCGGGCTCCTCTTGTCGTACTACCTGATGATGATTCTGGTCCTGATGCTGGCGTATGCGCTGCGAGAATTCAAGATCTCCTACGGTCGTTTCGGGCCGACCGAACTCCGGCTGCTCCTCATCGCGGCGAATATCGCCCTGTGGGTCCAGATGACCTGGTTCTCGGCCGACAGGCTCATCACTGTCCTCGATGTGCCGATTCGCCTGATGGATCTCCTCGGTATGGGGGCCGGCCTGGGGCTGGCCGGCACATTTGTCGGCGCCTTCCTCTCGGGACGGCGACGTCTGGCGCGGCTCGAACCGCCGGCGCCGCGGCATCGTTGACGAATTCGGCCTCGCTCTCGGGCACGGGCCGGCACAACCCGACCAATAGACGTCCACAGCTCGCTTCTGTTCTTGAAGCACTCCCTCCGGGGTGTTAGATTCGCGCTTCATGAGGGGTGGCACACCGACACATCTCCCGACGACACCCCGGTTGGAGGCAACGCTGCTCGATCGTCTCGTCGTCGGCTACCTGCTGGCCTTTTGTCTCTGCCTGGCCGTTCTGGGTCGCGATGATCCGGTCTGGGTCGGACGACTGGTATTCAACCTCGGGCTGGTCACGGCCATCCTTGCGATGATTCGCTGGTGGGGCGGGCGGACACGCGGGGTCCCGGGTTTTCTGCGTCAACTCTACCCCGGACTTCTGTACCCATATTTTTACTGGCAGATGCAGACGGCGGTACACTGGCTGATTTCCCATTTTCTCGACCATCAGGTGGTGGCGGTCGAGCGGTCGATTTTCGGCGTCGACCCGAATATCTGGATTCAGTCGGCACAACTCGCGCCTCTCAACGAGTGGATGATGGCGGGATATTTCTCCTACTACTTTCTCATCCCCGTCGTCGCCCTGCCGCTCCATTTCCGGCATCGCCATACGGAGGTGCGGCGACTTCTGACCGCAACGACGATCGCTTTCCTGGTCTCGTATGTCGGCTTCGTTCTCTACCCGGTCGAAGGCCCGCGTTTCTTCCTGGCCTCGCAACTGGGTGAGCCGCTGTCGGGGTGGGTGTTTGTCCCACTTGT
>DATKYL010000222.1:0-6955 GCA_035528515.1 Acidobacteriota bacterium
AAAAACGGCCGTCCTCCGAATGGACAATGACCGGTACGCCGTATACCAGTTTGACCATCTCCGGGTAGCTGACCCAGTACGGTGCGGTAATGATTACCTCGTCCTGGGGGTCGATCAGCACCGTGAGCAGCACCGCCAGGGCCTGCTTGGCGCCGCCTGATACGATCACGTTCTCGGTGCTGACAATCTTGCCTTAGTGATCTTCCATGTACCGGATGATGACTTTCTTGAGTTGGGGAATGCCGTCGGTGGGCGTATAGCGCACTTCTCCGGAGGTGATCTGCGCGGCGGCACTCCGGATGGCATCCATCGGGATCTTGCCTTTGGGCTCCCCGGCGCCAAGCAAGATGGATGACCGGCTCCCCTTTCTCTTTGAGGAGTCGCGCCTTTTCGTTGAGGCTCAACGTGGGGGACTCGGCGATCGATCGAGCCAGTTGACTGATACTCGTTGCAGGGAACTCCTCCTCATCATGGGCGTATCGCACAATCGGCGCGTCAGCGATGGGACATCGGGGCGCCGTCAGGTTGCCGCGCCTCAGAACGCAATCCGCCCCCGCGATGACCGCACAGCACGTTGCGGAATCGTACGGCACCAACGGGGCTGACCCGGCTCCCAAGAACTCCGGCACCCGCCTTTCCAGTCCCTCGGGTCCCATTGGGAGATGTTCAAGCGCGTCGAGGCGAGTCCTGTCAACTGATTAAACCACAACGGATTGGATTTTTGCTGCTGTGCCGTGTCAGTCACGAATGACGGGCGACATATTCGTTTTCGGGCCCATGCTCAGAGCGCGGCACGACCCCACGGACCCAGGTGAGGAAGGATGGGAGGCAACAGGATGGCCGTCGGACTCCTGCGATGCAGATCATCTCGTGACGGCCTCTGTGAACGGGAAGACGGGGCGCGCGATCTGCCGGAGATACTCTGTTGCGCTGAAACGGTTTCGCGGTGTGAGACTGCGTCTTGACTCAATCCCGAGGCAGTCCGTTCATTGACGTGGGGAAGGTGGGCCCCCGCACGAGAGAGGAATCCGACCGTGATGGTCAGATATTCACTCGAAAGTTGTCTTCCGGCATCCGGATGATTCAGAGAACTTTCAGGCGGCGATCGCGTAGTTGGCGTGTAGGCAGAGGGGAGTGTGCTATGCCTGCCGGTACGGTGCGCGTTGCCGTTTTGCTTTCCGAACAACCCACTACACAGATACTTGCAGGGAGGATAGTCGTATGGCGATTCTAACGCGCCGGGAGTTTATCAAGAGCGGAGCGGTGTGGGTGGCGGTCGCGTCGATTCCCACGGTTCTTCGCGTTGATCCCGCCAAGGCGTTCGCGGGGCCGACCGATGGGGGAGATCTGGCCGACTACCTCAAATTGTTCGAGGTCGACGAGGCCATGATTCAGCGGGTAATAGCCGCGGCCCTTGAGCGAGGCGGTGATTACTGCGATCTCTACTTCGAGCATCGCGTCTCGAACTGGGTTGGTCTGCAGGATGAGGCGGTCAACCGCGCCTACTGTAACATCGATTATGGTGTGGGCATCCGGGTGGTCGAGGGTGATCAGACGGGGTACTCGTTTACCGAGGAGCTTTCACCGGAGGCGATGATGAATGCCGCCCGGACCGCGTCCAACATCGCCAATCAGAGTAGCCAACCCGGACCGACGGAATTCCGTTTTCATCGGGCGCCGGACTACTATCCGGTGGAGAGAGCCTGGGAAAGCGTCAACATCGACGAGAAGATTCCCTTGGTCCAGGAAGTCAACGCCAAGTTGCATGACAAGGACGACCGTATCACGAAAACGCGCGTGTGGTATGGCGACTGGACCTCGCGCGTGCTGATCGCCAATTCGGATGGCCAGTTGACGTACGACTATCGTCCCATGGCGGAACTTCAGGTCAGTTGTTCTGCGGAACAGGGCAGCCAGCGCGAGGAAGGCTGGTACAGTCTGGCGGCCCGCCGGGGACCGGAGCATTTCAGCCGGGAGAATCTGGAGGAAGTCGCCTCGCAGGCGGTGCGCCGGACGGTCGTCCTGTTCGAGGCGGTCAAGCCGGAAGCAGGAGAGATGGAGGTCGTCCTGGCAGCGGGCTTTTCCGGGATCCTGTTGCACGAGGCGATCGGACACGGCATGGAGGCCGATTTTAACCGCAAGAATGAATCGATCTTCTCTGACAAGATCGGCAAATCGATCGCCGAGCCGATGGTCTCCATTGTCGATGACGGGACATGGCCGAGTGCGCGCGGCGCGCTGAACGTCGATGACGAGGGAACGGATACCGAGAAGACGTTTCTGGTGCGGGACGGAATCCTGCGCTCCTATATGCACGACTGGATCAGTTCCAAGCATTATGGGGTGCCGTCCACGGGTAACGGCCGGCGGGAGTCGTTCCGCCACAATCCGATCCCGCGCATGCGGTGCACCTACATGCTGCCCGGGCCGCACACCAAGGACGAGGTCATCGGCAGCGTGAAAAAGGGCGTCTACTGCGAGTCGTTCACCAACGGCGAAGTGCACATCGGCCCGGGTGATTTCACGTTCTACGTCAAGAACGGGAACCTGATCGAAGACGGCAAGCTGACCCGCCCGATCAAGGACATCAACATCATCGGCAACGGTCCGGAGGTATTGCGACGGATGGTCATGGTGGCGGATGACCTCGAGATGTCGGTCGGCAGCGGCATGTGCGGCAAGGGCGGGCAGAGCGTCCCGGTGTCGATGGGTCTGCCGACGACGAAGGTGTCCTCCATCACCGTTGGCGGTGTGAACTCCTGATGCACGCCGTGACAGATCGTGGACCGGTAACCGGAAGTGTGAGGAAACGAGGCACGCGTTATGAATAGCACAGAGCGTCTGGCACTTGCTCACTGGGCTGTTGACCAGGCAAAGAAAAGCGGCGCCGATGAAGCGGCGGTCAACGTGTCGAACAGTCGTGATATCGAAGTGGAGATCCGCGAGCAGAAAGTGGACAAGCTCAAGGAATCGACGCAGAATTCGTTGAGCATCGACGTCTATGTCAATCAACGGTACTCGAGTCAGTCGACCAATGATCTGCGGAAGGACTCGCTGAGCCGGTTCATCAGTGAGGCGGTGGCGATGGCGAAGTACCTGACGGAGGATGAGTATCGCCGGTTGCCCGACCCGAAGTATTACGAGGGGCGGAAAGAGACTGACCTGAAGATTTACGATGATTCATACGATGCGCTGACGTCGGCGGAGCGGGTTGAATTTGCCCGGGCAGTCGAGGAGGCTGCGCGTTCACGCAGCGATCGGATCATTACCTGTACCGCGGGGTTCTCGGATTCGGAGTTTGAGTCGGCCAAAGTCCACAGCAACGAGTTCGAAGGTACGACGCGCGGCACGGTATACTCCGCCGGCGCGGAGGCGACCGTGCGCGGCGAAGGCGACGGCCGACCGAGCGATTGGGAGTGGCGGACATTTCGTTTCCGGAAAGACATGCCGGCGCCGGAGGAACTCGGGCGCGGCGCGGTCGACCGGGCCCTGACCAAGGTCGGCCAGAAGAAAATGGAATCCGGCGTCTACGAAATGGTCATTGACAACCGCAGTGCGAGTCGGTTTCTCGGTTCGCTTCAGGGACCGATGCGGGCATCGTCGATCCAGCAGCAGCGGTCGTTCCTCGCGGATCGGCTGGGCGAGAAGATCGCGTCGGACGCGTTCACGCTGATCGATGACCCCTTCGTGGTCTCCGGGTTCGGTTCGCGGTTGTACGACGGCGAGGGCATGGCCACGCAGCGCCGGGTTATGATCGACAAGGGGGTCCTGAAGTCGTACTACGTCGATTGCTACTACGGCCGCAAACTCGGGATGGAGCCGACCATCGCCGGGCCAACGAACATGGTGTTCGCGTACGGCGATAAGTCGCTCGAGGAGCTGGTGGCCCAGATGCAGCGCGGAATCCTGATCACCGGCTTCATCGGCGGTAACTCCAACTCGACGACCGGCGACTTCTCGTTGGGGATTATCGGAACCTACGTGGAGAACGGGCAGCGCGTGCGGCCGGTCAACGAGATGAACATCTCCGGTAATCTGACGGATGCGTTGAATAACCTGGTGGCGATGGGCAACGATCCCTGGGTGTATTCGTCCTTGCGCCGCCCGAGCATGCACTTCCGTGATATTCAGTTCAGCGGCGTGTGAACTGCCGACCATAGCACGTATCCGGGCGGTCTCTTTCGGGGCCGCCCGTTTTCTAGAGTGATCAGATCGGGCTAAGCCGCGTTTACCGGTCGATGAACCAGATTTCGTTCGGTCCGCCGCCGTAAGCGGCGATCAACACATCGAGATCACCGTCGCCGTCGAGATCACCCAGCGGGCAGCCGGCATTATGCCATGCGCCGGGCAGTCTGATGCCGGAGTCGAACAGGCCGCCGCGGCCGTCGTTCAGCCATACCGCACTGGGGAGGCCAAAGTTGTTGAGAAACACATCCGGGTGTCCGTCGCCGTTGAGATCTCCGGTCGACAGCCTCGCGTAGCGGGTGAGCGGCAGCCGGACCTCTGACTCGCTGAAGCGGCCGGTCCCGTCATTGTACCACAGCGTTGAAAACCGGTGTTCCGATTGGTCCAGGAACGAGACCACGGCGTCAAGGTCCCCGTCGCCATCGATGTCCGCGAATGCGACTCCGCCGCGATTCAGAGTGCTGTCGGTTTGCGCCCAGTGTTCGCGGAAGCGGCCGGAACCGTCGTTCAGGAACGTCTTGAAGCCGACGCCCGGCTCGCGGTGGAGAATGTCGACATCGCCGTCGCCGTCGAGGTCGGCCCAGTTGGCATTGGTGGGGAATGTCAGGTCGGATCGGGTGAACCGTCCTTGGCCGTCGTTGAGAAAGACGCCGTTATCTTCCTGATAGTAGACAATCATGGCGTCGAGATCGCCGTCAGTGTCAATGTCATACAGTTCGATATCGTTACCGCTCTGCAGCGAATCTCCCAGTTCCTGCGGGGAGACGGTGAAGTTGGCCTTACCATCGTTGAAGTAGACCCGGCTGGGGCGATGGCTTTCGACGTTGTTCTCTCCGTAACCGGCGCAGGTGATGAAGATGTCCAGGTCGCCGTCGGCGTCGAGATCGCCGAGGTCGACCCCGTGTCCCTGCTGAGTCAGCAGTTGCTCCGTCGCCGTGAATTGTCCTCGACCGTCGTTGAGGTAGATGCGCGAGTCATTGAAGCCCATGTTCGAGAAGACCGCGTCCAGATCACCGTCACCGTCAAGATCACCCAGCGCGATGTCATTGGTGGCGGCATGTTCAAATATCTGCTCGCTCTTGCGGAGGGCGGGGATGGGGGTCGGCGGGTCATCGTGATCCGGGCCGATCATCGCCTGCCGAATGTCATCAATCAACGTCGTACTGAACCAGTAGTAGCCCGTGCCCTGCTGATAGAAGATGTACTTGTCGTCGGCCGTAATCGACGGGTGCCAGGTGTGCCCCTGGTTGATGGTTCTGCCCAGCGGCACGGCCTTCGTCCAGCCTCCGTTGTCCCTGAAAGAGACGAACAACTGCAGGTTGCGCCGGCGCATGTAAGGGCGGTTCGAGGCGAATAGAACATAGCTCTCATCGGACGGCACGACGGGCGACAGTTCCTGCGCTTCGCTGTTGATCGCGGGACCAAGGTTGCGGGGGGATGCGTGTACACCATCGACGAACTCTGACAGATAGATGTCTGCCGTGCCATAGGTGTCTTCGTAATCGCTGCCGGTGAAATAGAGGTTGCCGGAAGGTGCCACCTTCGGACCGAGTTCGTTCTTGTCTGTGTTCACCGGCGATCCCAGTGGGACCGGGTCTCCCCAGCTGTCACCGTCTTTTTCGACAAACCAGATATCCGTGTCTTCCCTGCGGTCATCCGTTTCTCTCGACGGTCGTTGCGTGTGATAGTAGACGCGGGAGCCGTCGGCGGCGAAGCATGGATTGCCGTCGGCGTAGTCCAAAGCCGGATCGGTGAACGGCGCGATGGTCGGCTGCCGCCATGAACCGTTCACCTGCCGCGTGTACCACATCGCCTGAATCGGCATCGCCTGATGGCACCAGAACATCTCGGTGCCGTCGGGAGAGAACACAATCCGTCCGTGGGGGGCGAACGGGGTCCGCAGCTCATCGCCCACAAACTCGACCGGTGTCTTCCCGGGTGTCGGTCGGCCGAGATAAACACCTGTGAACCAGGGTTGCCCTTCTGCGACCGGGGTGGCCCCATGTGCTTTCAGGAGGTCGACCACGTCGTCATGTCCCCAGAGCGAGGCATAGGACAGGGGGGTTCTGCCGAGGGAATCTCGGGCGTTCACATCGACGCCCTGCCCCAGGAGCATTTGGACCTGCTCGGTGAACCCGCGGGCGGTCGCGTAATGCAGCATACTCAATCCCAGCGTGTCGGTTTCCGTGAAATCGGATGCCCGGTCTGTCAGCATGAGGCTGAACTCCCGGTCACGGAAGGCGGTCGCGAAGTACGGTAGTGAGACTCCTATTTCCGTCCGGATGTCGGCCTCGGCTCCCCCGTCCAGGAGGAACCTCGTCAACTCCGCATCGGCGTTCCAGACCGCCTGGTAGAGGGGCGTGCGCCCGTCGCCCGTGCGGGCGTTGATATCGGCCCCTCGTTTGACCAGCAGGCGGACGATTTCCCCGTGATTGCCGGCGGCGGCGCTCAGAAGCGGAGTATAGCCTCCGGCATTGACGATGTCGGGTTCCGCTCCCCCCTCGATCAACAGGCGGGCAATCTCCAGATGCCCGTAGAAGGCCGCGCCATGAAGGGGCGTGCTGCCGCTTCCCGAGCGCGCGTTGATATCGGCGCCCTGGGAAATGAGATATGCGACGATGTCCCGGTGATTGTTGTACGCGGATTTGTGAAGGGGAGTGTATCCCGCATCATCGGTTGCATTCACCAATTGGGGCGTTGCCTGGACAAGCGCTCGTACGGTTTCGAGATCCCCCTGTTCGGCGGCGGTGAAGATGTTGGGATCGGAGGC